>JBNMJF010000084.1:0-7266 GCA_050873665.1 Helicobacteraceae bacterium | reverse complement strand
TCCTTAGGCGCGTTGATTTGCCCAAAATGCACATTAAATCCGTGCCCAAACGCAATAGTTTTGGAGGGCTTTAGATTTGGCAAAATATCGTTTTTAAACACATCGCTTTGCAATTCATCTGGGATTAGAATCATTATCACATCGCTTTGCTTTGTCGCCTCACCCACGCTTAAAACCTTGAAATTTTTTGCTTCCGCCTTTGCTTTAGACTTTGAGCCTTCGTGTAGCCCGATGACTACTTCCACGCCACTATCGCGCAAATTTTCCGCGTGTGCGTGTCCTTGTGAGCCAAATCCTATGATTGCGACTTTTTTCTTTTTGATTAAGTCCAACTCGCAATCTTTGTCGTAATAAACATTTAATGCCATTTTGCACCTCGTAATTTTGAAATTTAAAAGTTGCGAATTGTAGTGAATTTTGCTTAAATTTTTTATAAATTTATGATAATATTGCGTTTTTAACTTTAATTTAAGGGGCGAATTATGCAAGAAAACGAAATCTACTCATCACTCATCAAAAATATTTCATCATTTCCCGCCATTTCATCGATTGTAGGCGAGGTTTGCAGTATCTGCCAAGACCCAAATTCAAGCATTGCGGATTTAGCCAAAGTCATCGAGCGCGACCCGGGCATTATCATTGATATTTTGCGTATTTCAAACTCGCCTATTTATGGATTCACACGCGAGATTTTAAATATCTCTCAAGCCGTTTCACTCTTTGGTATGGGGACGATTAAGGGCTTTGTGATAAGCTCTGTGATTCGCAAAAGTATGAAAATAAGCCTTGAATCTTACGCCACAAGCACCACAGCGTATTTGGATACTTGCCGTGAATACAATAGACTTTTGATGGAAGTCTATAAAGGTGCGCCAAATGAGATAAAAGAGGTGATTTTTCCCGCGTCCTTTTTGATGACTTCAGGCGTTATGCTACTTGCAAATGAGGCGGCAAAGCTAGAAAATATAGAGGATTTTCAAGGCAAAATCAAAGAGGCGGATTGCTTTTTGGATATAGAAAATGAATTTTTTGGCGTGAATTGCCTTAGCGTAACGGCGTTGCTTTTTGAGCATTGGAACTTTGAATCCGCGCTTATTGAGGCGATTCGTGGCGTGGATAAGGGCGAGATTACGGACACTTCCGCACCGCTACGATTTGCGCTAAATTGCATTAGTTTGCATAAGCAATATACGCCCACTCAGCTAGAAAACGCACGAAAATTTATAAGCGATAATGCGCTAGATTTGGATAGTGCGGCGTTTGAAGCCTTTGTAAATGAGCATAATGAGAGCAAAGATATGACAAAATAAGGGCGAATCAAACTCGAATCGCCACGCAAAATAAAGGCGATTCAAGCCCGAATCCCACTCGAATCCCGCCGAAACAATAGCGAATCTCACGCAAAATAAGGGCGAATCTCGCCCGAATCCCACTCGAATCCCACACGAATCGCACTCGATTCAAGCCCATATCCCTAATTCACTCCGCGATTATCCGCACAACGCTTTTTGCAAGTCTCCGCTTGGAGCGTTTTTTTGCCGTAGCGTTTGTTGCAGTTTTGCATACAGCCTTTGACTTTGATAGCTTCACACATTCCGCGACTTCGCTCACAGCTAGTAGTGCATTCCACGCGCGTTTTATTTTGCTGAATGCACTTATTTAGGCAGTTTGAATACACTTCATTGCAATCATTTGAGCTAAAACCAAAAGGCGATTTTTTGCCACTATCGCACCCACCGCAAAATATCGCCCCCAAAATTACCAAAAATATCCACTTTTTCATTATTTTTGCCCCTTTTATAATAGAATTAAGATGAAATAATAAATCCACACAAACGCCATAAACGCACACGCCACGAGTTGAATCGCACTTCCCATATCCTTTGCCTTTTTGGCAAATGGGTGGATTTCAAGTCCTGCAAAGTCGATTGCGTTTTCGATTGCGGAGTTTGTTAGCTCCGCGATGATTGCCAAAACGCAAGGCAAAATCAAAAGCACCTTTTCCACAAAAGATTCGCCCAAATACGCGCCAAGCGGGATTAAAATCATTGATACGATTATGATTTGGCGAAATGCTTCTTCTTCGCAAAATGCCGCTTTTAGTCCGCTTAGCGAATAGAAAAAGGCGTTATACACGCGCTTTAAGCCCGTTTTGCCTTTCTTTGCATTGCGAATCGATAGATTGCTTTGATTTGGGCTAATGCCCGAATCTCGCAATGACGATTTATTAGATTCGCCCGATTCGCGCCTTTTTCGCTCTTTTTTCTTACCCATAAAATTCCTTTTAAAAATTTATTTAACACAAATTCTAAAAATTCGATTTGGATTCTACCTAAGATAAGGACATCTTAGCAATATTTTTTAAAAAGGAGTTTAAAATGGCTTTTCAAGTCAATACTAACATAAATGCGATGAACTCGCATGTTCAGGCTACATTAACTCAGCGTTCTATGAAAGACTCGCTGGAAAAATTAAGCTCAGGTTTGAGGATTAACAAAGCGGCAGATGACGCATCGGGTATGACGATTGCGGATAGTTTGCGCTCTCAAGCAGGTGCTTTGGGAATGGCGATTAGAAATGTGAATGATGCAATGGGTATTATCCAAATTGCGGATAAAGCTATGGATGAGCAAATTAAGATTTTGGATACCGTTAAGCAAAAAGCTACACAAGCGGCGCAAGACGGGCAAACAACAGAATCAAGACAAGCGATTCAAGCAGACATTATTCGTCTTATTCAAGGTTTGGATTATATCGGTAATACGACTTCATTCAACGGGCAGTCTTTGCTCTCTGGGCAATTCACTAACAAAGAATTCCAAGTGGGTGCTTACTCAAATGAAAGTATTAAAGCATCGATTGGCTCAACTACAAGCGATAAAATCGGGCATGTGCGAATCGAAACAGGCGATATGATTACTGAAGCGTTTGACGCAACAGTGCGCTTTAGACAAGTAGATGGCGTTAATGACTTTTTGCTAGAGAGTGTGAAAATCTCTCATAGCGCGGGGACTGGAATTGGCGTTTTAAGTGAGATTATCAACAAAAGCTCTGATAAAACAGGTATCAAAGCTACTTGGAATATCATCTCTACTTCTGATGAAGCGATTAAAGCGGGAGATTTGGAGCAAGTGTCTATCAATGGCTTATTGCTAGGCAATATCACAGGGATTAAAGCAAACGACTCTGATGGTAGATTAGTCCAAGCGATAAATAAAGTTACAAGCGATACAGGCGTTGAAGCATATACTGACAACGAAGGACGCTTGAATCTAAGAAGCACAGATGGACGCGGTATTCGATTCTCTGCTGAGGGCGGAACTGCCGTAGAGGATATGAATGACGGACAAAGCATTACAGGCGATTGGGACGACCCAGAAGGTGGCTCACTAAACTATGGACGATTAACACTTGTCCGTGTTGATGCAAGAGATGTTGTTTTGACTGATGAAGAAGATGACCCACAAGGAACTGAGTTTGAAAGACTTGGATTCGTAGATGGCGATACTGCTAGAACCGCTCAAACAACAGCAAACCTACGACATGTAATGGGGCTTTTTGGGCAAGATATTCGCTCCGCTGCGGGTGTGAATTTCAACAACCTAATGAGAAAAGAAGCCACAGATAAAAGTTTAGGTATGCAATCAGGCGTTACAAGCCTAAAAGGTGCTATGCTAACTATGGATATAGCCGAATCTGCGATTAAGCAACTTGACAAAGTGCGCTCCGATTTGGGTTCTGTGCAAGGGCAAATGATAAGCACTGTGAATAACATTAGCGTTACTCAAGTGAATGTCCAAGCCGCTGAATCCCAAATCCGCGAAGTGGATTTTGCAGCTGAGAGTGGAAACTTTAGCAAACTAAATATCCTTACTCAAAGCGGAAGCTACGCGATGAGCCAAGCAAACGCAGTTCAGCAAAATATCCTAAGATTGCTTAACTAAGTAAGGCTTTCCTTGCGGCTGTATTTTTTTTGCAAATTGTATTTCCACAGGGGCTTTAAGCCCCTTAAGTCATTAAGTGTTTCCTTTTAGCCGCAAGGGATTCGCTATGACTACTATCGAAAATTCTTTTGATTTACTAGCTTTTCTTAAAAATCAAAATCTACTAGATTCATCGCCATTTTTGTGGTGGAAAAATGCAGGGAGCTTTGAAGTCGTGGTGGGTGCGATTCTCACGCAAAATACGAATTGGAAAAATGTGGAAATGTCTTTGGGTGCTTTGGAGTCTTTTGACTTACTCGGGCTTGAATCACTCGCGAACTGCGATATTTTGGTGTTGCAAAGTGCGATTCGCCAAAGTGGATTTTTTAGGCAAAAGGCGATTAGATTGCAAAATTTGGCGCAAAATATTTTGGGCGATTTTGGCGACTTTGAATCTTTTAAAGAAAGCGTCTCACGGGAATGGCTACTAAATCAAAAGGGCATAGGGAAAGAGAGCGCGGACTCAATCCTAAACTATGCGTGTTTGCGCGAAGTAATGGTGGCGGACAAATACACGCAACGGCTTTTGGCGGAATATGGCTTTGAATTTTGGGAATACGATGATTTGGCGGGGTTTTTAAAGCGTGGCGTGGAGGAAAACTACGATAAAGTAATAGCTTTGTATGGATATGAAATAGAATTACACGCGCTATACGCACGATTTCACGGCAAAATCGTAGAATATAGTAAGGTGCATAAATTTAGCAAAAAGGCGTGAGAATGAAAGCAAATAAGCCAAGCGAATCGTCATTGCGAGGCAGTGGCAAAGCCACAACGAAGCAATCCAAAAACCCAAATAATCCGTCATTGCGAGTCCTTGCCGTAGGCAAGGCGAAGCAATCCAAACAAAAAACAAAATCCGCCCTAGACATATTTCACAAAATCGCCCAAATCCCACACCCAAGCGGATACACAAAGGACTTGCAAAAATTCATCGTGGATTTTTTAAAGCAATGCGATTGCAAAGTAGAGTCTGATAGCGCGGGAAATATCCACGCGCTCAAAGGTGCGCCAAAGCTAGTCTTTCAAGCGCATTACGATATGGTGCTGGTAGGGCAAAAAGTCGCGCCATTTGTGGAAAATGGCTTTTTAAAATCGCGCGATTCATCGCTTGGCGCGGATAATGGTATCGCGGTGGCGTTGCTTTTGGATTTCGCGCAAAAATGCGAAAATTTTGAGATTTTGCTAACCAATGATGAGGAAATAGGAATGCTTGGCGCGAAAAATCTTACCCTGCAAACGCAAAGCAAAACGATGATAAATTTGGATAGCGAATGTTTGAATGAGATTTGCGTGGGCTGTGCTGGGGGCTTTGACGCAGATATTAGCATAGCGGATTTTGCGCTATCTACCCGTCATTGCGAGGATTCGGCGCGAATCCAAAGCAATCCAATCGACTTGCAAAACGCCGAAATCTACGAGCTATCCGCGCAAAATTTCAAAGGCGGACATAGTGGCATTGACATTGACAAAAATATCAAAAACGCCGTTGTCGAGCTACTTTGGCGACTTGAATCGTTGCGCCAAAAATGCGAATTTAGCATTTTAGAATTTAGCGGAGGCGAAAACCGCAACTCAATCCCAATAAACGCAAAAGCGGTGATAGCGATTCAAACAAATCAAACCGCGCATAGCGCGAATCCTTGCAAAAGTTTTTGCTACTTTTGGCTTTCGCCAAAAGTAGAATCTCTTTTACCTTATATCGCCCTAAAAAAACTTAAATCCTACACCCCAAATCACACGCAAAATCCCCTAAACAGCGCGATAATCCCGCATTTATTGCGCCTACACAACGGCATTTACGAAAAAAACGGCGAAAGCATAACTTCAAGCCTAAATTTCTCGCTACTACACAACGAATCGCTAAAAATTATGGTTCGCGCAAATAGCGCGGAGTTTTTAGAGCGACACAAAACGCGCCTAAAGGCACTTTTTGGCGATAGTGTGAAAATTAGTGGCTTTTATAATGCGTGGGATTCATCAAGCGATTCGCCGATTTTGGGGGCATTGCAAGGGCTTTATGATAAGCACAAAATCGCTCATAAAGTCGTGCAGATTCACGCTGGGTTAGAATGTGGCATTTTAAAGGAAAAGTGCGCACTGCACGAGGTTGTATCTATCGGTCCCACGATTTTTCACCCGCATTCTAAAAATGAGGCGTTAGATTTGGATAGTTTTGGGAAAATTTATGATATTTTATGTGATTTAATGGAGTTGTAAAAATGAGATATTTAGCACCAGAATGGGAGCGACAATGCGCCACAATTATCGCTATGCCACATAAAGATAGCGATTGGAAGCCGTATCTAGCGGAAGCTCAAGCCAAAATATGCGAGATTATCACGCAGATTACGCGATTTCAAAGCGCAATAGTTTTGTATAAATATGAAAGCGACATTGCGAATCTAAAAGGGCAAAAAAATGTTATTTTTTTGCAGATTCCGCTAAATGATTCGTGGTGTAGGGATTTCGCGCCACTTAGCATTATCAAGCGTGGCAAAAATAAGCGCAAAATTATCCTAACGGATTTCATTTTTAACGCGTGGGGCGCGAAATATCCTAGCGATTTGGATAATGTGGCGGGGGCGAAATTTTTTTCGCAACTAAAGGCGCGAAAATTTTTCAAAAATCCTATAAAATTTAGTCAAAAAAATTTCATTTTAGAGGGCGGTAGCATAGAAACCAATGGCAAAACTTTGCTAACCACCGCGCAGTGCTTACTTTCACCAAATCGCAATCGCCTTAGCAAAGTGCGAATCGAGCGCAAACTTCGCAAATATTTGGGTGTAAAACATATCATTTGGCTTAAAAATGGCTACCTTGCGGGAGATGACACGGATAGCCACATTGATAATTTGGCGCGATTTGTGGATAAAAAAACCATTGTTTATCTAAAGTGCTATGATAAAAATGATGCTCATTTTAGGGCTTTAGCGCAAATGGAGAGAGAATTGCAAAAAACGAAATTTAATCTTGTGCCACTGCCATTGCCAAAGGCGATTTATTACGATAGGCAAAGGCTTCCCGCGAGTTATGCGAACTTTATTTTCGTAAATGGCGCGATTTTAGTGCCGACATTTGGCGATAAAAATGATAAAATTGTGGTGGAAATATTCAAAAAACTTGTAAAAAATAGGGAGATTATACCCATAGATTCGCGAATCCTAATTCGACAAGGCGGAGGACTACACTGCACCACGATGAATCTAACATTGTAAAGTGATTTGCTTGAATCGCAAATGAAAACCTTGCGTCATACTGAGCGGAACGCAGTGTAGCGAAG
>JBNMJF010000083.1:0-7285 GCA_050873665.1 Helicobacteraceae bacterium | reverse complement strand
TTATAAAAGTTTTTGCTTCGTTTTGCTTTTGCAAAAAGTAGAATCCCCCTACTCTCTCGTCATTGCGAGGCGAATCATAGATTTGCGCAAAGCAATCCACGCGATTCGTCAAAAATCCAAAATTTATCACAAATTTTTTATCCAAATGCGAAATTTAAGATATAATACGGCTTTCAATTTAAAAATCAAAGGAGAAAATGATGAAAAAACTAGCATTATGCGTAGTTATGGGATTATTTGTGATGAGTGGTTGCTCTACTAGCAATGTGAGTGATGGAGCGAGTGCGGAAGTCATAGCGGCGTTAGATGGCGCACCTGAATGGGTTTTGGGCGATTCGAGTGATTTGCTAAGCGCGAGTGGCACAGCAAAAATCAAAAATAACAATATCGGTTTTGCCGTTACACAAGCGGAAGTTCAAGCACGAAATAGAATTGCTACACAACTTTCGGGTAATTTAGAAAGTAAATATCGAGAGGCGACTACTAGCACAGAAGATTCTGTAAATCAAGAGGCAGTTCAAGCGATTCGCCAAAGCGTGAATCAAGTCCTTGCAGGGTCAAAATCTACAAAGAAATGGATTAGCAAAACAAATGATATGTGGGTTTTAGTGGAAGTGAAATCGCTAAATACGGATTTGCTTAAAAAGAATCTATCTAACGCAAAAGGCGTGGATAAAGAGGCAGCAAAGGCGTTAGCAAAATCTGTCGATGAGCTAATTGATGGCTTTAAAAATGATTAGGTAAAGAGCGTTGCAAAAGGTATTTTATAAAATCCTGCCCTTTGTGGCGGGAATCGCGCTATTTTTTAGCGCGTGTGATTATAATGCAAATTACCCCGATTGGTATTTAAGCAACGATGAGGATTCGACTTATCTTTACGGCGTGGGCGAGGGCGATACTCTGCGTGAAGCAAAGTCAATGGCATTAAATGATTTAAGCTCCCAAATCTCTACGCGAATCGAATCTGCTGTTACAATCGAGCAAAGCCAAATCGATGATAGGCAAAGATCAAAGGCGGATTCGCGAATCGATATGAGTGTGCTTGACATTCAGCTTGATAGCGTGGAATATGTCGCGCAAGAGGAAGTCGAAGGGCGATTTTATATCAAAGCGCGAATCGAAAAGGCAAAAATTATCGCACAAATCAACGGCGAGATTGATAATATCAATATTGAGGTAAATTCGATTTTAGGCGATATAAAGGCGATGAAATGCGCTACGATTTCCCCACAGCAAAAGCGAACGCTAAGACGACTATATAATTCCGCCTTAAATAAGGCGAATCAAGTCTATGCGCTTGATGGCAAAGTCAGCTCTCAAAAGACGCTAGATGGCGTGAGAAAAGTCGTATCGCAATCATCACGCGCTTATTACGCGGCATTTGCCAATGGTGGCAAAAAGGGCGATTACGCGAAAATCAATAGCGGACTTACGGCGGAGTATAAGAAATTCTTTAGCCTTGAAGCTAAGGGCAATGATAAGTTTTTGATTGAGAACGAATACGGCATTTCTATCGGCAAGGATTCAAAGATTGCAATCACGCTAACTGCGAGTATCAAGGACTGCGTGGGCAATACAATCTTTGATGTGTCCTTAGTGGGGAAAGATTCGACTTATGCGGGTGCGTTAAATCGAGTGAAGGCGCAGTTGTATAAAAAGCTAAAAGTGTGGCAAGATTCGTAGGGCAATTTATTCTTGGGTATGCAATTTGCGCCGTTTTCACACAAAACTGCGCTCAATAGACGCTCAAGTCTTATTTCGCTTGTTTCGCGTAAAAACGGCGCAAAGCCACACCGCAATTATTTCGATTGTTGCTTCGAGCTGTCGCTCTCGCAAATTCTGCGAATTGCGATTCGTTGCACGAATCTAAAGATAAATTTTGCTGTCATTGTGAGAATCTGCGTAGCAGATTCGTGGCAAAACAAGCGAAGCGCAGTTTCTTTAGTAATCCAAAAAAATAGAATGGATTGCTTCAGCGAATCTGCGATTCGCCTCGCAATGACGAGGTAAAGAGAGACTCTACTTTTTGCAAAAGCAAAAAGTAGCAAAAACTTTAATAAGGATTTTTTATTTGATTTTGTCGCGCAAAGCGCAAATCACAATCGAAGTAATTGCAGTGGAGGTTTTGTATTTGTAAAAATTTTTGGGATAAAACTAGACTTGGTGTCTGTTGTTCCCAAAAATTTTTACAAGTGCGAAAGATGCACTCAAGGACAAATTTAAAAAGACATAAACTAAAAGAAAGGGCAAAATTATGCAAAAGGCAATGATTCCCATAGCGATTCTCGCGCTATGCTATATATTTTACAAATTCAGTGCGACTATTGAAATCATCTCAGGCGCGGCAATGTTCCTATTTGGAATGCTCGTTATGCAAGATGGTTTCAAAATGTTAAGTGGCGGTTTCTTAGAAAAGATGATGAAATCCGTAACGGGCAATACCTTTAAAAGTATCGTGTTTGGCGCGGTTTCTACGACTATAATGCAAAGCTCTACGCTAGTATCGTTGCTAGGCATTTCCTTTGTATCGGCGGGGATTATCAGCCTTTTGCAAGGCGTAGGCATAATCTTTGGGAGCAATTTGGGCAACAGCACGGGCGCGTGGCTAATTGCCGCTATTGGCAATAAGGCGAATATTTCGGCATTTGCGCTTCCTATCATCGCATTTGGCGTAATATTTATTTTCTACAAAGTCAAAGCGGTTAAAGGTTTTGGTTATGTTTTGGCGGGAATTGGCTTTATCTTTTTGGGGATTGCCTACATAAAAACGGGCTTTGATAACTACAGCGAGTTAATCGACTTTTCCAAATACAATATCACGGGCATAAAAGGAATGGTAGTTTTCCTTGGCGTGGGGCTTGTGGCGACTTTGATTATGCAATCCACACACGCGACTTTGGTGCTTATTATGGCAGCACTTAGCACGGGACAGATTGACATTAGCAATGGTATGGCTTTAACTATCGGCGCACAGCTTGGAAGCTCCATTACCACAGGGATTGGCGCGTTAAATGCGAGTATCGATGGCAAACGCTTGGCAGTCGCGCATATCGCTTTTAACACGCTAACCGCGCTTGTGGCGTTAATCTTTTATGTGCCGATTCAAGGACTTGTAGAGCTTATCGCAGACGCCGTGGGTATCGAAAATATCAACTACAAAATTGCGATTTTCCACACGCTTTTTAACTGCCTTGGAATAGCACTTATGCTACCTATCCTAAAGAAATTCGTATATTATCTTATCAAATTTATCGCTGTGCGTAAGAGTGGCGACTTGGATAGCCCCATTTATTTGGACGCATCAAAAATCGAATTTGCAAACGCATCGCTAGAGGCGATTCGCAATGAGACAAAGCATCTTTATGACAATGCGCTAGGCATTATCTCGCGCAGTATTGGCTTTGATAGAGGGCAGATTCGCTCTTTTGAGCCGATTGACAATTTGCTTAAGAATAAAAAGATTTTTAAAGATGAAATCGATGTCGATGCGCTCTATGAATCTAAGGTTAAAACGCTGTCAAACTCCATAATGGAATTTACCGCGAGTGCCAAAACGCACATGGGCAAAGAGGAGCAGATGAAAGAAGTCTATGCGTTGCAAATGGCGAGTAAAAGCATTGTCGATGCGGCAAAACAAGTGCAGTTAGTCTATCACAATCTCAAAAAATACTCCGTTAGCGAAAATGCCGTCCTATCAAGTGAATATGACAAAATGCGTGGCACTTTGGCGCACCTACTGCGCAGTATCGAGGAGCTACGCATTACAAACCCTGAGGATAACGCTGCGATTGTGAAAAAAATCGCTAGGTATAAGGCGTTTTTCAATTACGATGATTTTGATATTATCAACAAAATCGATTCGCTTGTGTCAAATAAATCTATTAGCATTGCGGAGGGGACTTCGATGCTAAATGATTTAAGTTTTATGCGCCGAATCGCGCTGTCAGTGGTGGAGGCAATAAATTACCTATATAGCGTAGAGGTGTAGAAAAATAAAAGCGCGATTGTGGCAATTTGTTCTGGGGTAATCATTTGCGTTATTTCGGCGACAAAATTAAGTCAAAAATCCTTATTAAAGTTTTTGCTACTTTTTGCTTTTGCAAAAAGTAGAATCTCTCTCTACTCTCTAGACTCTAATCCACCAAGCGAGGTAAAAATCTTAAAGACAAATTACCCTAATCCAGTGCAAAGTTTATAAAGCTAACTAACCGCACTTTCCGCCCTTTTACCACAATCTCATCATTTAAATCAATTGTAATCACAAGTGGCGCAAAGCCCATAAAATCCACATTTTTAAGCGTCTCAGCGATGACTTCCTTGCTCTTAAAAGGCATTAGAAAAAAGCATTGATTATCACAAATTAGCGGAATCTTATCGCTATAAAAAATGCTAGAACTCGCCCCCTTGCGCCCCAAAATCTCCAAAAACACCATATTTTCAAAACTCGCCATAAAATTGCGCTCATAGCTCACCGCATTTTTCAAACTAAAATCAAAAAAATACGCCTTTTTCGGGGCTTTTGGCTTAGTGAGATGCGCCACGCCACGCAAAATCCCGCGCTTTGCAAAGTCGCCAATCACGCTATAAATCCTATCCTTAGACATTTTGCCGTCCTTTTTTAGGATATTATAGAGCTGAAAAATGCTTACCGCGCTTGATTGAAAGCGAATGAGTGTCAAAAAAATATCCAAATCTTGCCCCAAAGTGGCAATTAGCATTTTTTGCTTTGCCTCCAATTTCAACGAATCGCGCAAGGAAAGCACAAAAGGTAAATTGCCAAACTTTATAAATCGCTCAAAAAGCTCATTTAGATTTAGATTTTGCGAATCATTGCTGATAAATTCCTCGAAATTTAGCGGGAGAATTTCGATACTTTGGAGATTTTGGTTTTGGAGATTTTGCGCCATATTTTGCTGACTTATAGTAACGATATTTGCGACATTTGGCGGGTTGCGAAAATCGCTAGGCACATTATCTAAAATTAGCAAATCCACTTTTTTTTCAATCGCGCTTTTTAGTAGCGTCTGCCTAATTAGCTCATCTGTGTTTCGCAAATCTGCAAAGTCCATATACAGCGGGTTTTTAAACCCACGCGCGAAATTTAGCGCAATGCTCGTTTTGCCACTTTGTGGCGCACCAAAAATATGCACTTTTTGCGCGTGTATGCCAAATCGGCGCGGATTGAAATTTTGCTTTAACTTTGCATTTGAGACTTCAAAAATCATCGCCGATTCGCCCCCGCATTCATTGCAACAAAACAATTATATCAAAGTCCAAAATCTCCACGCTAATGGGCTTTTGATGACTATCATACTTAAAATTCGCGCTAAGATTTTGAATAATGATAGTCGCGCCACTAATTTTTATGATATTTTTATCCAAATTCCGCGCGATTGCCTTTAAGTCAAACTCACACGCTAGGCTTTTGGGCGCGATTTGATACACTTTCACAATCTTATCATTTGTAATCTCATAGCGATAATCCCCGCTAGTCCTACTCAAAATATCGCCCGTGCTGTATTTTATACGCAAAATAGCCTTTGAATCCAAACTAATACTAAAATCATCAAATGTAAAAAATTGCGTTAATTCATTATGTGCCGTATTTGGCACAGATTCGCTTTCGTTGCCTTCCCAATACGCTATGAATCGCTTTATATTTTCTACGCGCTGTGTGTCGCCACTTTTTCGCGCTTTTTCTAGCTCTTTGTATTGCGAATTTAGGCTTAAATCTATCGCGTTAAATTTCCCACCAAACGCGCTAAACGCCACCAGCGCGATAATAGCCACAATGCCCTTTGCGATAGGCTTTTTGCAAAATGTGCTAAACAGCAGATTTACTAGCAACGCCACACAGCCCACCACCACGAAATATCGCTCAATCGTTACGCCGTATTGGGCGATTCGCAAGATTATGGCGTAAAATGCGATGATATTTAGCGCAAATAGCGCACCAAGCGGGGCGAATCGCGTTAAGATTCGTGGTATTTTGGGAGCAGATTCGCCATTAGATTCGCGCGATTCGCTTAAAGATTCGCCCGTTTTTGCCATATTTAGCCACCACAAAAATAGCGTGAAAAAGCTATACCACACCACTAAATGCACGATTGAGACGCGTAGCCCTGCACCCAGCGCAAATACGCCGATAAAATATAGCAAACATACCGCCACATACAGCGTTGCAAAGACATTTAGTATGCGTAAGATTATGCCAAAATTTGCTTCTATGTCGCGCTTAAATGTCGCTAAAAATAGCAAAAATATCGCTTCTAACGCGCAGATTTCCACGCTTAGCGCGAATCGATAAATGCTAATGCCAAAAAGCATATCGCACAAAGACGCAAATATAAATAATAAAACGCCAAAAAGTCCGCACACTGCGCATAAAAATACCGCGCGAATTGTGGCATTATAAAGTGAGCGGAATGAATGCTCTAAATTTAGCGCGACAAAAATAAGTGCGAAAATCACGCATAGCGCGAGATAATGCAAAAGAAATGTGGGCGGTGCGATATGCGTAGGCGATGCGATATTTTCCACATTTCGCGCAATGTAAAAATAAATGGGCGTTGCAATAAGCGCAAATGTGGCACATTTGGCGATTTGCCACTTGGTGCAATTACGCGCATTTGCCACATAAAGCACCTCCACGCCCAAAGCAAGGCAAAAGGCGATAAGCGCAAAAAATCGCCATTTGAGTGCAATAGGCGCAAAATCCATAATATCAGCGATTAGTAGCGCAGTGGCAAAAAGCGAGATAGTCGCGCTAAGCGGGTAAATCCTAAAGGCACTCACAATATCGCGCCAAAAATCCGCGCCAAAAATCCGCCTAAAAATATTCATCAAACTACCGCCTATTTGCCCTAAAAAATGCGCGTAATTCCACACCAAGATTCCGTAAAAATGATAGGGCAAAATACACATATTTGCGAATCATAAAAAAGTAGATTCGCGATAATTCGCGGGTGAGCTTTTGATAAAAGCGCATTTTGGGCTTTTCGCGCCCCAAAATGGTGCTATTCTCCGCACTAAGCGAATCCTCGCTAATGATAAATGGCTTAAAAATGATATTTTTCACGCTATGAATAAAAAACATATCCATATAATCATCAACACAAAAAAGCCAAAATCTTGCATTTTTGATAAATTTTTGCGCAGCTTGTGGAGTGAGATAATATCCCTGTGTCCCCGCTGTCCTACCAAAAGAAATATAAAAATTATCATATAAATGCGTGATTTTTTTATCAAATAAATAATATAATCGCACATACTCAAAAGGCGATTT
>JBNMJF010000082.1:0-7390 GCA_050873665.1 Helicobacteraceae bacterium | reverse complement strand
TGCTTCGGCGAATCTACGATTCGCCTCGTAATGACGAATCTATCCTACTCGTCATTCTGAGCGCGACAGCGCGAAGAATCCAAATCACGCGAATCTAAAATATAAACGAATCAGTGTCCCAAAAGCGAATCAAAACAACCTCGCTTTGTAAATTAGATTCTGTGAGGTTAAGGGGATTATACTTTTTGCGAAAGCAAAAAGTAGCAAAAACTTTTAAAATGGATACTTCGGGCTAAAGCCCTCAGTATGACGGCGTGGAGTAGATTTGCACTTCGTGCGGATTTATTTTTTTTGGATTGCCACGAAAATCATTGCGGATTTTCTCGCAATGATGATTCGGTGCAGATTCGCTTAAAGTGAGTGAATCGCAAGTGATTCACGATTCGCCAAAGTGGATACTTCGCTACACTGCGTTCCGCTCAGTATGACGAGGTGGAGTTGATTCGCACTTTGTGCGGATTTTATTTTTTCTGGATTACTTCGCCTTGCAAAGGCAAGTCTCACAATGACGAGTGGAGGTAGTGATTCGCCCACGATTCGATAAGATTCGGCGATGATTCGACATAGATTCGCCACAAAATACGCTACGATTCGCCTAAAAAATTCCGCTAGATTCGCCAAAGATTCAGCACGATTCGCCTACGCTATGAAAATTTCGTAAAAATTTTAAACCGCTGGTATAAAAATTTTGACTTGATATTTTATCGGTGGGTAGCAGAGTTTAAGCATTTTTAGCAAAATATTATAAGTTTCATTTTAAGATAAAATTAAGGTTAATTTAATTTTTTTTGACTATCATTCCACTTCATTTTTTGAAAATTATTTATATTGTGGAGAAATTAAATGTTTAGACAACAAATCGCGTTTTTATGCGCTCTCGCGCTTTTCGCCTCTGCGTCAAATGCCACAATGCTAAGTGCTGCAAGTGATATTGAGATTCAAAAAAATGCTAATTCCAATGATATGAATCTATCTATCGCAAAGCCTTTTGAGGAAGTTTTTGCGACTATGAATCCATCTAGTGAAATCAAAGATATGCTTGATAGATACGACAGCAACGAGGGCGTTGTGGATTTGAAAAATCTGCTTTTAAAAGCAAAGCAAAACTACCAAATGCAAGCAAAAGATTTGGCAGTAGAGCAGGCGAAAGCTACGCGTGATTCGGTAATCGGGCGTTATTTGCCTAGCATTGATGTGGGATATAATTTTAATTTAGCAAAGTCATATCCGCAAAATGCGTGGCAAAAGTCGCTAAACTCACACCAGCTTCAAGCACAGGCTTCGTGGGTGATTTTTGATGGCGCGGCGCGGGGATATAGCCTACTATCAAATAATGCGCTTCTTCGCTCTGCTATCGCGGATAAGGGCTATAGCGAACAATCTATGTTTTTGCAAACCATTAGCCTTTATTATCAGTATTTTTCGCTAAAAGGGCAGATGATTGCAACGGAGCAAAAGAAAATCAATATAGCCGCAAATGTCGCGCGAATCGAGATTCTTTACAAAGCTGGATTGCAACCGCTAGATGCGCTAGAGCGACTAAAGGCGGAGCTTAGTAGCACGGAATATCAATTAGAGGCGATTCGCCTAAATTTCGAGCAGACAAAAATGCAACTCTCACTTTTGGCAAATGATGACATTGAAAAGCTAAAATTAGTGCCAATTAAGACGCCAGAAGAAAAAGAGTTTCAAAGCCTAAGCATTACTGCACAAGAAGAACAAGCCTTAAGCTATGATTATCAAGCGGGAACGATTACTTATTTTCCTACGATTTCGCTTGTTGATACTTACTCGTGGAATTTCAAAAATAACGCCGAATCGATTATCGGGGCGACTTACTACACTAGCTATCCAAAGCAACAAAATGTCTTTGGTGTGAGCGTTTCGTGGAATATTTTTAGCGGATTCACCACGAATCGCCAAAAAGAAGCGTTGAAATTATCAAGCCTTATGGCGTATAAAAATATCGCTTATGCCAAAGAGGAGCAAAAAAATAATATCAAATTTTACAAACGCTCCATTGTAGCAGCGCAAAGCCAAATCAACTCCGCACGAGCAGCTCTCACAAGTGCTAGGACTTCGTTTGAAACGGTGGCGCAAAAATATCAAGCGCAATTAGTGAGCTATAATGATTATTTGGATTCGCTAATCGCTAGGTATAATGCCGAATCTACTTACATTGAAAGCCTAAATAATTACGAATTACAAAAGGCAAACTATATCTTTTATAGCGGTCAAATGCTATTAGATTATATTGATTAAAAGGAGAAAATGATGAAAAAAAGACTATTTTTAGTGCTATTTATAGCAGGATTGGGCGCGAATCTATTCGCAGAGGAAGTGTATGCGACTTTTGTAAGCTATGGCGTAAAAGAGGCGAGTTTAAAGCTAAATGCCTCTGGCATAGTGGATACAATCAATGTCGATGTCGGCTCTAAAGTCAAAAAGGGCGATGTTTTGCTAAAGATTCAAAACAATACGCAAGTAGAAAATGTCAAAATGCAACAAGCCCAAAGCGATGCAAATGAGCAGACTTATTTATTCCAAAAAAGTCAATACGAGCGATATGAGCAAAGCAAAAGCGTAATTGACAAAAACACTTTTGAGCAAATGTATTCTACTTTCAAAAACGCTGAGAGCCAATATAAGACTTCTTTGGCGAGTTTGCAATTCCAAAAAGAAACGCTAAATAATACCTATCTAAAAGCCCCATTTGATGGCGTTATTGCGACAAAGTCTATCGAGCTAGGCGAGGGCGTTTCGCAAAATAGCACGGAGCTTTTTACGCTAATTAGCAATGAGATTAAGCTATTGCTAGAGTTTGACTCCAAATATATGGGCAAAGTCAAAGTCGGCGATACCTACACATTCTCTATTGACGGCTCGAAAAATAAGCAAAGCGTGGCGATTACCAAAATCTATCCTAGCATAGATTCACGCACTAGAAAAGTAAAAGCGGAAGCAAAAGTGCAAAATATGGTATCTGGCGTATTTGGCGATGGATTCATCACCACAAAGTAGGCAATTTAAATGAGATTCGTAGAATCTAGCGTGGAATCTTATCGAATCTACGGCGATTCGTGCGAATCGCGCCACTTTTTGTCATTGCGAGGGCGAATCGCAGATTCGCACAAAGCAATCCAAACAAAATAAAAATTAAAAGGATATAAAATGTATAAAATAGCAATATCAAAGCCGATTTTAACGCTTGTCTTTGGCTTAATGCTACTATTTTTTGGGGTATTGGCACTCTTTAGATTCCCCGTAGCATTGTGGCCCGACATTGATTTTCCTGTGGGCGTTGTCGTTACAACTTATCCGGGCGCAAATGCCGAGACGATTGAGACAAAGGTAACCGACAAAGTCGAACAAGCCCTAAGCGGGATTGACGGCGTGGATAAAATCACCTCCATTACTTCGCAAAATGTTTCTTTGGTTATCGTGGAATTTATCTTAGAAAAGCCCAAAGAAGAGGCGATGAATGACTTGCGCGACAAGGTAGGCTCGATTCAATTTGATGATTCAAGCATAAAAACGCCTATCGTGCAAAAGTTTGACAGCTCATCTACGCCGATTTTAAGCGTTTTTGTTGGCAGTGATAAAGTGCCGATTCAAACGCTTATGCGCGTCTCTGATGAGGTTATCAAGCCAAAATTAGAGCGAATCTCTGGCGTTGCAGGGACAAATGCCATTGGTTATCGCGATAGGGCGATTCGCATTCAGCCAAATGTGGGATTAGTCAATAAATACGGCATAACTTACGCGCAACTCGCTCAAATCATCGCGCAAGAAAATGTCGAAATAAGCGGTGGAAAGATTACCACAGGGCAAAAAGAATGGGTTGTAACCGTTGATGCAAACGCCAAAAGCGTAGAGGATTTGCGCCAGATTCGTATCACAAATAACCTAAAATTAGGCGACATTGCGACAGTGACGGATTATATCAACGAGGATACGACTTTAGCGAAAGTCAATGGCAAACAAGGCATTATTTTTGAAGTGCAAAAATTAGCAGGGCGCAATGACATTGAAATCGCGCAAGGTGTGCATAAAATCCTCCCTGAATTGCGTGAGCAACTAAAAGATTACGATATTGAAGTTATGCGCGATTCTACGACTTATATTCAGCATTCAATCGATGAGGTTAAGTTTGACTTGCTTTTGGGTGCGATACTAGCCACTTCAATCGTATTTTTATTTTTGCGTAGCTTTACAATGACGATTGTGGCGGCTGTTTCGTTGCCTGTATCAATTATCGGCACTTTTGCCGTAGTGCAGGGTATGGGACAAAGCCTAAATATGTTTGTTATGTTGGCTTTGACACTTGCGATAGGAATCATCATTGATGACGCCATTGTTGTCATCGAAAATATCCATAAAAAGCTAGAGCGAGGAATGCCCCGCTTGGAAGCAGCTTATGAGGGCGTGAGGGAAATTGGCTTTGCAATTATTGCCATTTCTGCTATGCTACTAGCGGTGTTTGTGCCGATTGCCACAATGGGCGATTTTATCGGTAGAGTGCTAGAGAGCTTTGGGCTAACTGTTGTAGCGGCGATTATCATTTCATATTTTGTCGTAGTTACCATAATCCCCACCATTAGCTCACTTGTGGTTAGCACAAAACATAGCAAATTTTTCATCGCCACAGAGCCGTTTTTTAGAGGATTAGACAAACTTTATGTGCGCACCGTTAGCGTTGTGATTCGCCATAAATTTGCTACGATTTTGGCTGTCGCGCTATTTTTTATGCTATCGTTGCTACTTATTTCACGGCTTGGATTTAACTTTATGAGTTCAGAGGACACGGGCGAATTTAATGTCTTTGTCGAATCAAAGCCCGGCATTACGCTAGAAGCGATGCAAACAGAGATGGATAAAGTCTATGATGAAGTCATCAAAGACAAAGCCATAGAAATAGCAAGTGTTCAAATCGGTTATAACACTTTGAAAAACCCATTCCGCGCGAAAATTTATGTGAAATTAGTCGATAAGGCTGAGCGCAAGGATAGAGACCAATTTACTATTATGGCTGATTTGCGTAAAAATCTGCGCGAAAAATTTGGGCAATTTACAATCTCTGCCTCCGAGATTTCTACAATGGGTGGCGGACCAAACGCGCCATTGCAAGTCATCATCAAAGGCAATAACCAAGATGATGTAACCAAATCCGCCGAGCAATTAGTCTCAATGCTTCGTGGCGTGAAAGGAATCACCGATGTGCGCACCGATACGCCAGACTATTCGCCTGAATATCGCATAAGCATTTTGCGCCAAAACGCTAATCGTGCAAATGTATCTGCGCAAACCATTGGTGGCGTAATCAACGCGGCATTTTCAGGGGAAACGACTGTGTCATATTACCGCGAAAATTCTAAGGAATATGATATTTTAGTGCGTGTGCCAGATGAGGAAAGAAAGCAGTTAGAGGACTTGCGCTTTTTGCAGATTCCTAATGAAAGTGGCGAAATGGTATTTATTGATGGGCTAATTGACATAAAAGAAACTTCGCTCCCTAGCTCAATCAAGCGATATGATAGAGAGCGCAGTATCACAATCTACGGCAATATTGACCAAAATGAAAGCAACTTGCAAAAAATCTTAAATGAAATGAGTGAGCGCAAGGCAGAGTGGCTACTAGAAGGCGTAAATTACACGCTTGATGGCGAGGCAAAATACGCCCAAGAGACAATCGACCAGATTTTAATCGCCATTGCTACGGCGTTTATTTTGATTTATTTGATTTTGGCAGCGCTTTACGAATCGCTAGTGCAGCCTATCATCATTATGATAACGCTTCCTTTGTCGTTCTCAGGGGCGTTTATTGGGCTTTGGATAACGGGCAATAGTCTTACAATGTTTGGGCTTATCGGGCTAATGGTGCTTATGGGCGTTGTGGGGAAAAATGCGACTTTGATTGTGGATATGGCAAATGAATTCCGCAATCGTGGCAAAAGTGTCGATGAAGCAATCGTTTTGGCAGGTGAATCGCGACTGCGCCCGATTTTGATGACGGTGTTTGCGATGGTATTTGGTATGATACCTTTGGCGATTTCCACAGGCGCAGGTTCTGCGATGAAATATCCTATCGGTATTTCGATGATTGGTGGGCTAATCGTATCAATGTTTTTAAGCCTACTTGCCGTCCCTGCGTTTTATAAGATTATGGTGCCGATTGATGATTTTGTGCGCTCATTCTATGCGAAAAACTTGAAGTTTAAGTAAATCCGCACGAAGTGCGAATCCTTGTTTAAAGTTTTTGCTACTTTTGGCTTTTGCCAAAAGTAGAATCCTCCTAACCCCTAGACTTTAATCCACCAGCGAGGTGATTTTATAAAATTTAATGTTATAATTTAGTAAAAACAATAACGCAATGTGCGTGGATTTATATACACCTAAAAGGCATAAAATGCAATTTTTAAAAACACAAGACGGCTCTTTTAGCCTATATAGCGAAACTTACAAAGATTTTTATCACAGCACCAAAGATGGCGCGATTTTAGAGACGCTTTATAAGCATATAATCCCCACCTTTGGGCTTTTATGGGCGAATCAAAATGCAAATCTTACGCCGAATCCTATGAATCTTGCAAATCCCACAAATCTATCACCAAAAAATCCCATAAAAATACTAGATATTTGCTTTGGACTAGGTTATAATGCACTTTTTAGCCTAGCATTTGCAAAGCGCACAAATACAAGCATTGCGCTTTATTCTATGGAGTTGCATTTATTAGAGCAGTTGAAAAATTTTGCTTATCCAAAGATTTTATCACATTATTTGCCACTGCGAGAAATTATTGATTCGCTATTTTTGCGCGGGGCGTGGGAGAGTGAAAATCTATCGATTTATTTGCATAAAGGCGATGCAAAAGATTATATCGCACATTTGGCAAATCAAAAGCCACAAAATGCCACATTTGATATAATCTACCAAGATGCCTTTAGCCCCACTAAAAACGCCGAGTTGTGGGATAAATCGCATTTTAAAAATCTTTTTGCGCTTTTAAGCCAAAATGGCGCAATTAGCACTTATTCTACTTCCAAAAAAGTGCGAGAAATTTGCCAAAATATCGGCTTTGAAGTCTATAATATGCAATGCGGAAATCTTAAAAACGGCACGATTTTACGCAAAAATTCACGCGAATCTTTGTGCGAATCTAACGCCACACAAAGCCCAAATTTTATAAACGCCACAAAATCCATAAAAATCGAGTGCATTACGCTGGATAAAATCTAATTTTTGCAAACTTTAAGGCAAATTGTTTGAAAATACGCATTTTTTAGAATTTTCGCGTGGATTTTGGCGTAAATTTTGCGCCACGTCGCACCACTCCGCGCCCAAATGTGATATAATGACAAAATTTTTTTAAGGAATCGCAATGAAATGTAT
>JBNMJF010000081.1:0-7455 GCA_050873665.1 Helicobacteraceae bacterium | reverse complement strand
GTTCTGGGGTATGCAATTTCGCTAGACTTTGCTAAATTTCGGGCGTTCGCAGACCATTAGTCTAGTCTCACGCCCAAAATTTAGCAAAAACTACAAAAGCCACACCGCCATTACTTCGATTGCGATTCGCAATGCGAATCAGCTATGAATCTAACGCAAATCTAAAATGTCTCGTCATTGCTTTGGCGAATCGTAGATTTGCCAAAGCAATCCAAAAAATAAAAGCTCTTTTCTCAAAAAGTGTTGATTGGTTTTTGTTAGACAGAGTTTAATATTCGCTACTATGGTAATTTTATGATAATTCTTTATAAAAATGAATATCATAAAAAGATTCATTAAGATAGCCCATATAAACAATGTTTAATATTTGCAATCAATATTTTTTGAGAAAAGAGCTTTTTTTATGATAAAATCGCAACTTTTAAATTTAACATAAAGGATAAAAAATGAGAGTATTTAATAAAAATACATTTCAATCACTTGAAATTGTGTCTAAAAGTGTATTTGGCATTCAAAAAATGCGCAAGTGGCGAATCTTTGATTCGCACAAAATAGCTACCATAGGGGGGGGGGAATCGCTCTCAACTAAAGCACTATAAACATTATCTATTAAATACACAGCCTTACTTTCTACAATCTTTTCTCAAACAACAAAATTCTAACCGCAACCATAGCGTAGCTCACGCGGAGGTGCGCTATGTCGCATAGTGTTGATTATAAAAATATACCCATATTCATCATAAGCTACAATAGGTTGCATTATTTGAAATTATTAGTTGAATGTTTGGAAAATAAGGGCTATACAAATATATCAATAATAGATAATAAATCCTCATATCCGCCACTACTCAATTATCTACAAAATATAAAACATAAAGTCTTTTATATGGACAAAAATTATGGGCATAAAGTTTTTTGGATACACGAATCTTTTCGTAAAATCATAGAGACGCAGTATTATGCTGTAACAGACCCAGATATTTTGCCTATACAGCAATGCCCCGATGATTTTATGGAGCAATTTTATGAGATTTTACAAAATAATCCAAAAGTGCAAAAAGTCGGCTTTAGCTTAAAAATCGATGATATACCAAACCATAATGAATATAAAGACTATATCATAAAATGGGAGCGACAATTTTATGAAAAACCACTCGAATCTAAAGGCTACAAAATATATGATGCGCCCATAGACACTACTTTTGCGCTATATAGACCTACGATGGATATTTTAAACGATGAATTATTTTATAATGCAATAAGAACAGGTTATCCATATCAAGCTAGACATTTGACTTGGTATATCAATCAAAAGCAATTAGATGAGGAAAGTATTTTTTATAAGCAACATACCATAAATGGCTCTTCGACTTGGTATGATTTGAGTGATAGTTGGATTGAAATCATAAATCAAACTAGAACATCTAAAGCAAAACAAATCACTATAAAATCAATTAAATTTTTTATAAATAAAATTTGTATAAATTTGATTCCCATTAAGTCTGCTAGAAAAAGATTAAGAAACACTAGCAATAGATTTATCGCAAAGATTTTTAAGCTATCAAAGTGAAAAATTAACGAATATGAATCAAAATAACCTTATTTGGTAAATTAGTGTCTGTTAGATTCAAGAGACTCTTTTTGCAAAAGCAAAACGAAGCAAAAACTTTTGCAAAGATTCGCACTTTGTGATGGTTTATTTTGATTCAGTGTTGCCGAATCTTGCAATGACAATTTGGTGTGGATTCACTTAAAATTAGAGATTTGCTCCTAATTCACAAATCGCTAAAGTGGATACCTCGCTTCGCATAAATGCTACGCTCAGTATGACGAATCCACCCACCCCGTCATTGCAAAACGCACTAACAAAGCGAGTGCAACAAATCAATCCAAACAAACCACAAATCCCCACCAAACTTTAAGCCACGAAATGCTAATCTTTCGCCAAAAAATACAAGGTGGTGCAATGAAAAAGTTAGTGCTTTGGGCGCGAATCCAAATATTGATTGTTGTGGCGTTGTTTTTTGGCGCGTGTAGTGGCGAGTATGCTATCACTTATGCCACGAATCCTTCAGGCGCGAATATCATCTGCAACGGCGTGGGAATGGGCTTTTCGCCACTCACGCTAAACTACGATATGAGCGGTGTGGGCGAAGATGGTATTTTGCATACCGCGCCTTGCAAGGGCGTTTTTGTCAGCGGGTATGAGGTGCATTTCAACACGCAGTGGGATACTAATGAGTTTAAAGACGGCGTCCAGCAAACGCAAACGCGTCCGCAAGGTGCGGGATATGAGCAGGATATGGCGTTTTCGCTGGAATATGAGCGCAATAGAATGCTACAACAACAAGTCGAATTGCAAGAAATGCAGTTGTGGCAACAACAAAGAGAAGCGACAAGGCAAAGGCAACAACAGCAAATGCAACAAAATAAAAGCGTATTTTGCCACACCGTGGGCAATATGACTATTTGTAATTAGATTTGGCGCAAAGATTTATAAAAAAGGGTGCGATTCGCATAAATTACGATTCACTCAAAAAGCACGATTCGCCCAAAATAGCGAGATTCACCACAAACGCGATTTCACCACAAGCACGATTCGCCCCAAACCACACAAATCGCACCATTTCACAAAATCACTTTTTCTTAAACTTCGTTACCAAAATCTTTTTCCCAAGCTCTACGCCGGGCTGATTGTAAGTGTCAATGTCTAGCACTTTCCCCGCACACGAGGTTAAAAGCTCGTAATACATTATTAGATTTCCCGCGCTTTCCTCATTTAGGCGCGTTATCTCAATGCTATCAGTCGGCACACCCTCTTTTTGTATCACCTCCATTGTGGAGAGTTGCTGTTTTTGCAAAAGCGATGCGAAACTCGCGCCATTGGCAAAATCGCACGAATCCAAAAATTCTAACTTCATCTTTGGAATCTTAGGATTTTCATAGCTATTTTGGCTAAGGCTAAGAAAAGTAACAGTCTTATCCATCACGCCCTGCACGATTAGCTGTAAAAACGAGTGCTGGTCGATACTGCCAATAAGCGCGATAGGCGTTAGCGCAGTCTTGCGATGAAAGCTATTTAGCTTACCCAAGCTCTCTCCCCAAAGTTGCACATACCACGCATTAAAGTCCTTAAACACGCTCGAATACGAAAACAAAATATTGATATGAAATTTATCCCTGTGATTGCCAAAAAAGATTGCCTTTTTTAAGATATGCTCTGCCTTTCGTGCGAAAAAATCATTTGACATTTCACGCGCCCCACGCAAAATTTTCTCCACGCGATAGCCCAAAATGCTAAGTGGCAAAATCCCAATCGCACTAAGTGCGCTAAACCGCCCACCGATATTTTTTTCAATACAAATCGTAGCGATTTTATGTTTGCGCCCAAAGGATTCAAGTGGTGAGCCAAAATCCGTGATAAACGCCAAATGTCGCTTATTTGTCGCGCCCTTTAGTAGCTGATAACGGCGCAGGACATATTTCATCAAGGACAGCGTCTCAATCGTCTTGCCAGACTTTGAAATAACGATAAATAGGGAATTTTTTAGCTTAATTTTTTTAAGCGTTTTTTCAATCTTTATAGGGTCGGTATGCTCTAAAAATTTTAGATTGATTGCCTTGCGGTAGGGCAAGTGTGAGAGCATCGAATCGATTGCCTTAAGCCCAAGCGAACTTCCGCCAATGCCGATGATGATGAGATTTTCAATCGATTCAAGCAATGCGCGATTTGCCTCCATAAATTTACGCGAATCCAAAATCGCATTTTTTTCATAAGGCAAGTTGTAGTAGCCACTAACCCCAGCCTTTTTCTCATCACAAATCGCACGAAACAACGCCTCCATAGCATCTTTGGAAAAATTGCTAGATTTTGGAAAATAATCTCTAAATTTTATCATCGCGCCCACCGATTCGCATTTAAGATTCGCCTTAGATTTATGATTCGCCACCAAAATCTACGCATTTACAAACGCCACCAAATCCACAAGTCGCGCACTATATCCCACTTCATTATCATACCACGCCAAAACTTTGGCATTGACATTATCCACCACGATTGTTTTATCAGGCACAAAAATGCTACTATAAGTCGAATCCACAAAGTCGCTAGATACAAGCTTTTGCGTATCATTATGGATAATCTGCGGATTTTTGCGCTCTGCCTCTAAAAAGGCTTCGTTGATTGCCTCCACACTCGCGCTTTTTTTAAGCCTCACGGATAAATCCACTAAGCTCACATTTGGCGTAGGGACGCGAATCGCAACGCCATTTAGTTTGCCCTCTAACTCAGGCAAAATCTTTCCTATCGCCTTTGCCGCACCTGTGCTTGTGGGTATCATATTTAGCGCAGCAGCACGCGCACGGCGAATATCCTTATGCTTTACATCTAGCACATTTTGGTCGTTTGTGTAGCTGTGGATTGTAGTCATAAGTCCGCTTTCCACGCCAAAATTGCTATGCAACACCGCCACCACAGGCGCAAGGCAGTTTGTCGTGCAACTCGCATTAGAAATGACAGATTCGCCCTTGTAGGATTTATGATTCACACCATAGACAAACATTGGCGCGTTTTCTGCGGGAGCGGAAATCACCACTTTTTTGACATTGCCGTGCAAATGCGCGGAGGATTTTTCCGCCGAGTTAAATTTGCCCGTGCATTCTATCACGCACACAGCTTCGCCAAAGTCCAAATTTTTTGGCTCTCTATCGCTTAAAATGCGGATATTTTTGCTGTTGCCGATTCGCATTTTATCCGCGCCAAGCACTTCAATCTCCACGATATGCCTATGCACCGAGTCAAATCTTAGCAAATGCGCGAGTGTCGCAATATCCGCCGTGCTATTGATTGCCACAATCTCCATATCCTCCCGCGCACCGATGATTCGCGCCACACATAGCCCAATGCGCCCCGTGCCGTTTATCGCTACCTTTATCATTGTCAATTCCTTTATCAAAATTTCGCGCAATTCTATACAAATCCACTTTAAAATATAAAATGTGTATATTTTGCGCCGAATCTTACCGCAAAATCCGCGAATCGTAAATTTTTAATGTGATTTTTATAAAAACAATTTATAATACGCTATTTTTTTACTATAAAAGGATTTATGATGACACATTTAGGGACATTTTATCACGCATTTTTAGGGGGGGGGGGGGAATCGATTTTTCTTAATTGTAATCCTTGCATTTTTGCTAATCTCACCAAATCTACGCGCAATCGAATTAAACCAAATCTGTCAAAACGGCTCTACTACTAGTTGCTATATAAATACAATTTATGGTGAAGTTACAAATAATGATAGTTTTATATTTGGCGGTAATAATAGCATTCAATTAAGCACAGGAGGCAGTATTGATACATTTATAAACTATGGGATTCTTTCTAATACAGGTGGCTATGAGCGCAGTTTTTATTGGAGTGGTGGAAATATTAGCAATATTATAAATTACGGCACTATGGGTGGAATCGGTGGTAATAGAAGCAATGCTATGCCGATGAGCGTTACAAACTACGGCTTTATGTTTGGTGGAATCGACACAAGCTGGGGAGGTGCGGATATAACGATTGATAATTATGGCATTATAGGTAGGTCATCTAATATGGGTCAAACGCGCCATTTGGCTGGTGGTAGTAGCTATTCGTTTATCATCAAAAATTACGCACTTGTAATTACGCAAAACACTACGACATTTAACGCCTTTAGCGGCAATGCTGTGGATAGTTCACAAGTGGTGCTACAAGGTGGAAGTATGCGCTTTTTTGACTCTAGCGCGAAAGTGATTTTGGACTTTGGGGGAAATTTTAGTTTTGGTGAAGCATATAGCCTAGATAAGCTGTTTGTGGATATGAGTGGCAATAATGTGCTCTCCGTGCCTTTCTCCCGCCTAACTACACGAAGCGAACTTTATACGCTTAGTCAAAGTGGCAATAACTTTATAGTCAATCCTGCCGATTCAAAGACAGCGGGTTATAGCACCATAGGATTATTGCATAAATCAAATGTCAAAACGATGAATAGCTTTTACTTGCAAAGCAATAATGTGATTTATCCAAAAAGGCACACAAAGCGCAAACGCACTCTACAAAGACGCGTGATTCGTAAAAGAGTGGCGAATGTGGTTGATGATGCGTCATTGCGAGATTCGGCTTTAGCCGAATCGTGGCAATCCACAAATGAATCTAGTGAATCTAAATGGATTGCTTCGGGCAAAGCCCTCGCAATGACGAGTGAGGGTTTGATTGCTTCGTATTCTGCGAATACTCGTAATGACGAATCTTTGGCATTACAATCAAACGAAACATTCTTTTATGATTCGCAAATGTATTTAGCAGATACGCAAAGGACTAGACGCACTATAAATACTACAAATGCAAGAAATCCAAATCAAAGCACGAATCCAAACGCAAATCGTGCGATTCGCACCACACAAACCACCCAAAACAACAACTATTATTTCGTATTAACGCCTTTTGTAGCGCATAATCTTTTCTTTGAATCTGGGCGTTATAATTTGAGTGGATTAGAGTATGGATTCATCACTGCATTTGGTGGAAATATAAGCCCTAGTAATTATTTGGGAGCGCATTTTGCATTTAGCTATGGAAGTTTGAGTGATAAGAATGATAAGATTTTTAATATCACAAGCTCAAATATGATGGTGGGGCTAAATTATAAATTTAATATGATTTGGAGTATGTATCTAAAGGCGCGAATCGATGCCTTTTATTTCCTAAATCAAGTGCAATCTATTGCAGTAACAAGCGGTAGAGTTATAAAGCCAAATAATATAGGCTTTGGAGCTAGTGTGGCTTATGGAAAAGAATGGGATTTTGGTAGTGGTGGAGTGTTAGGAGTTGAAGTGGCTTTGGATTATAAAGGGCTAATGTCGCCAAATATTCTTACGCAAAATGGTGGAGATGCAAATATCAATGAATCTTTTAACAAAGCCTTTTATAATATGCTTTATGTGGATTTGGGGCTTAATTATGATAAATACTTTGAAACTAGTGTAGGTAAATGGGGATTAGATGCTGGACTTGGTGCAAAGATAAATGCTACGGCTAATGCACTAGCTAAATCTAATATTAGGCTAAATAATATTAGAGATATAAATATGACGCTTGATAATGATATGATTTTGGCTTATCTAAATGTGGGTGGAAGCTATGTGCTAAATGCTAAAAACTTTGATATGGAATTTAGCTTAGCTTATTATGGAAACTATGGGGATAGGACGATGAGTAATGGTGGTGGGTTTGAGTGGAGAGTGGTGTGGTAATTAAGTGCGTTTGTCTTTTTGCGATAAATCGGGGAGACTTGCCACTCGCTTCGTCAATAGACAATTAGTCTTATTTCCTTGCTCGTGGCTACGCAACCCCGATTTCTCATCAAAAATACTTCCGCACTTGTCGCTAGTGGATTTATTTTAAATTCGCCTTTAGATAAGCAT
>JBNMJF010000080.1:0-7491 GCA_050873665.1 Helicobacteraceae bacterium | reverse complement strand
GTGGGAATCTGGGGATTTTCTATGCAAAGCAGCCCTTTCATAGTGGGCTAGTGCGCTTTGGGCGCATAGATACGCAAACGCTTACAAAGCTAAAATCCCAAAAACGCAACTTTGTGATTCGCTTCACAAAAGCCACAAAGTAGGGGATTTGCAAAGATTTTGTAAAAAATGCGTAGATTCGCGCTGGGAAAATTTGTCATTGCAAGAAAATGAGCATAGCGAATTTTCGTGGCAATCCAAAAAAATAAAGTGTAGATTGCTTCGGCGAATCGGCGATTCGCCTCGCAATGACGAATCCGCCCCACGCCGTCATACTGAGCGCGATAGCGCGAAGTATCCACTTTGGCGATTCATAAATCACTTGCGAATCTCTAGCTTTAAGCCAAATCTCACAACGATAGGGCATTTTTTTACAAAATCTTTGCAAATCGGCAAAAATATTTTAACATTTAAGATATTTTTAAGTTAAAATTTTCTAGCATTTCGGCTTTAAAGTTCAATCCAAAACTTTAAAAATCCAAATTTTAAAATTCACAAACAAAGGAGATACGAATGATAAATCATTCCAAACCATTCGCTGTTCTTAGAGCGAATACAACCGCGGCGCATAAATCAGTGAGGAGGACTTCTCTCTCTCTCTCTCTCTCTCTCTCTAGCACTTGCTGGTATTAGCACTGGGCTAAATGCACAGGATAGCACGACTCCCACAGGCTCGATAACCATTGAGCAAACGGAATATGACGGAACTACTACCAAGACAGGCGATAAGCTCACAACAAAAGGCAATGTTAGCTTCATAAATGACTTTACAAATGTCAAAGACGCCACTTTAACGACAAATGAGGGCAATGTTACTTTTAAAGACGGCAAAAAATTAACCAACTCAGGCACATTAAATTTAGAGTCGGGTAGCTCAATTACTACTAGCGGACAAGGCAACATTACAAATAATGCTGATGCCACAATCAACGCAAAAGAAAATACCAAAATTTCTGGTGCTGTTGAAAACTCAGGCACACTAAACGCTGAAGGCACGACATTTGAAGGCAAAGTTACCACAAAAGAAAATTCTACAATCACAGCTAGTGGAAAAAACACATATAACGAAGCTATCGAAAATGTAAAAGGTGCAACTCTTGCAAATGGTGGCAATGTCAAAATCGAGCAAGATTTGACAAATAAAGGCACTCTAAATGCGGAAGAAGGTAGCTCGTTTTCAGGTGCTGGTAAGATTGCAAATTCTGGCACAGACGCAGCTAATAAAGGCACACTTGAATCAAATGGTGCGACTTTTGAAGTAGAAGTGGATAACCAAGCAAACGGCACACTTAAAGCCAACGATGGCACTATCTTTAACAAAAATGTAAAAAATGCTGAAAACGGCGGAATCAATCTCGTAGGTAGCGTAACAATTAACGGCGAATCGCTAACTAACACTTCAGGCACACTAACTATCGGTGATGAATCAACACCGACAGAAATTAGCGGAAGTGGTAAGATTATAAATACAGGCGAAGCTAATAAAGTAGGCAATCTTGAAGCCAAAGGCGCGACATTTGGCGTAGCAGTGGAAAACCAAGCAAACGGCAAAATTACCGCTACGGGCGAAAACAATTTCAAAGGTGGCGTAACGAATCAAGGCGAATTTGAAGCAGAGCAAAATAGCAAAATCTCTGGCGATATTACCAATGAAAAAACGCTAACCGCCAAAGGTGCAACTTTTGATAGCGCAATCACAAATAGCGCAAGTGGCATAATCACGGCAAAAGAAGGCACAAATACATTTAATAGTGCTATCACTAACTCAGGCACGATTGAAGCTAAAGGTGCGACATTTGGCGAAGTGATTACAGATAAAGCTTTAACGCTTGAAGGTGGCAATACTTTTAATGGTGCGGTTACAAATAATGCAAACGGCACGATTACAAATAAAGGCGAAAATACCTTTAACGGCGATTTGGTTAATAAAGGCACGATTGATGCGGAAAAAGATAGTTCGTTTAAAGGCACTGGCACGATTCAAAACGAAAAAACGCTAAATGCCAAAGGCGCGACATTTGAAAACGCAATCACAAATACGACTGACGGCACGATTACAGCGAGTGATACAAATACCTTTAATAATGCGGTTAGCAACTCTGGCACGATTACCGCAAATGATAATAGCACAATTAAAGGCAATGGCACGATTACAAACGAATCTAGTGGCAAGATTACCGCTAATGGTGCGACTTTTGAAAGCAAAATCGACAATAAAGGCACAATTACCGCCGAATCTGGTGCGAATACATTTAACGAAATCACAACAAACGCTGATTCTAAGATAGAAGTAAAAGGCGAAGGCACAAATACCTTTAGTAAATCCTTTACAAATGTTAGCGGTGCGACTTTCACAAATAGCACTACTAACAATGGCAAGGTATCGCTAAGCGAGGGTATGACAAATGAGGGAACGATTGAAAATAAAGGCGATATAGAGATTAAGGCTGATAAAGTGCTAACAAACTCTGGCACGATAAATGCGGAAGCAAATAGCAAATTTAGCGGTGCTGGGACTATCACTAATAACGGCGAGTTAAACGCTAATGGTGCGACTTTTGAGGGTGCAATCACAAACAGTGGCACGATTACCGCTACGGACGCAAATACTTTCAATGGTGGCGTAACGAATCAAGGCACATTTGAAGCAAATGAAAATAGCACAATCAAAGGCACAGGCACACTTACAAACGAATCTAGTGGCGTGATAAATGCCAAAGGCGCGACATTTGAAGGTGAAATCACAAATAAAGGCAAAATTAGCGCAAGTGGCACGAATAGCTTTAACAAAGCGATTACGACTAATGCGGATTCAACTATCGAAATCATCGATGGGACGACTACATTTAAAGAGGATTTGACAAATGTGGCGGACGCTACGCTTATCAATAAAGGCGAGATTAAAATCGAAACAAATGGTAAAAAGCTAATCAATCAAGGTTTGCTAGAAGCTGAATCTGGTAGCACTTTTAGCGGAGGTGGAAGCATTGAAAACGAAAAAACGCTAAATGCTAAAGGTGCGACATTTGATACAGCTATCACAAATAAAGGCACAATTACGGTGGAATCAGGCGAAAATGCGTTTAAAAAAGCTATCACAACTAACGCAAATTCAGTGATTGACATTGTAAGCGGAACGGCTACTTTTAGTGAAAACTTGGAAAATGTAGCGGACGCTACTCTAAAAAATAGTGGCACAATTTCAATCGATGCGAATAAAAAAATCACAAATCAAGGTTTGTTGGAAGCTGAATCTGGTAGCGTATTTAGTGGCGAAGGAACTATCGAAAACGCAAAAACGCTAAATGCCAAAGGCGCGACATTTGACACAGAGATTACAAATAAAGCAAGTGGAAATATTACCGCAAGTGGCGAAAATAGCTTTAATAAAAAAGTTACAACTATCGGAAGCTCAACTATCACTATCCAAGATGGCAAAACTACATTTGCGGAAGATTTTAGCAATGAAGAAAATGCGAAGTTAGTAAATAACGGCGAAGTGGTGTTTAGCAAAGCATTTACAAATAAAGCTGGGACATTGACAAACAATGGAGAGATTATCTTTAATGGTGCGGCGAAATTCCAAGATAAAAGTAACGCGGCTACCGATTACACAAATCAATCAAGTAGCACACTAACTTTTAATGATTCGGCGGATTTTAAAGGTTTGACAAATCAAGGTGGCACAATCAATATCAATGGCAATGGCACTGATAACACGAAAAACTTTAAAGCTGATTCTATCACAAACTACGGCAATATCAATGCTAATGGCGGATATATCGAAGCTACAAACGGCTTAAATAACCATAGCATTTTTAGAGCCACTGGTGGCACAAGCACTATCGCTGGTAAATTCAACAACGAAGCAAATGCTAATGTGTATCTACAAGGCACTACGCTAAAAGTAATAGGCGAGTTTGCAAATAATGGTAATCTTATCTTTTCATTCTTAGGCGATACAATCGGGCAAATCGATGCTAGTGATACTAATGCGAGTTTCAAAAATACCGATAGCAAAGGTAAAGTGCAAGTGGATTTAAGTGGCTCAGGCAAAAATATCGGTGAGAAAACTATTATCGTAGGTAAAGATAATAATGGCACAATCGACAATATCACACTAAACGAAAGCGATGTTAGCTTTATAGGTGGTAGCGGAAAATATTTAGGCAATGGTAAAGTGCTAATCGATGAAGTATTTGCAAATGTCCCCACAGGCACGATAAATACACCTATCATCGCTACAAACAAAGCAAATGTGGCGAGTATGAATAGTATGTTCTTAGCTAGTAATGCAATCATCTCTGGCAATATGTATAACGCAAGATACGCAAAAAGAATGGCGAATCGCAATGATTCACGCCAAACATTTGCGCTAAGTGCGTTAAAGGCAAATGAATCATTCTACTATGATTCTAAGCCACTATTACTAGCGGACGCTAGAGATAGCGCACAAGCTCAAGCAAGTGGCGCACAAAATGCAAAAGATAATTTTTATTTCTTGCTAACGCCATTTGTGAATCATACTTCATTTAAGCAAGTAGGCGGAATGAGCGTATCAGGGCTAGACTATGGCTTTGTAACTGCATTTGGTGGAAAAATAGCACCAGATAATACGCTAGGATTGCATTTCGTATTTGACTATGCGAAACTAAGCGATAAAAATGATACTTCATTTAGTGCCACAAATACAAACCTTATGGTGGGGCTAAACTATCGCTTGGATTTGATTTATGAAATGTATTTCAAAGCGCGTGGCGATTTCTACTACTTTATGAATAATGCAAACTCTAATGCCACAGGCAAAGCTACACCAAATAACTTGGGCGGTGGCGTGAATGTCGCATTTGGAAAGGATTTTGTAGATTGGAAACAAGCTGGAGTGCTTGGAATCGAGCTAGGATTAGACTACAAAGCACTAAGCACAGGCAAATCTAGCACTGAAGCAATATTTGGTGGCTCAAATGATGGTATTTATGACAAAGCACTATATCATATCTTGTATGTAGATTTGGGGCTAAACTATTATAAATACTTTAGCACAAATGTCGGACTTTGGGGATTTGATGCTGGGCTAGGTGCAAGGGCGAATCTAACACCAAAAGTCTCAAGCAACAAATTGCTAATCGGCAATCGTAGCATAGATATTTCGCTAGATAATGATAATTTCTTAGGATATGTCAGTGTCGGCGGAAGCTATGTGCTAGAAGCGCAAAATTACGATATGGAATTTACATTGCGATATAATGGTAGCTTTGGTGATAAAACTATTAGCAATGGTGGAAGTTTCGAGTGGCGCACAAAGTGGTAAAAAATCGTGAGTGTATCTTTGACAATTTCGCGGGATTCGGCGCACTCAACTGCTCAATAGACTCCAAGTCTTATTTCGCAGTTTCGTGCTTGACCCAGCGGGTTGCGTAGCAAAAAACCCACGAACTTGCCTAAAGCTACTTCCACGCTTTGCGTAGCGTGGAATCGCTTTTTTTGTCATTGCGAGTCCTTGCCTTTAGGCAAGGCGAAGCAATCTTTTTTGATTGCTAGGCGATTTTAGCGAATCGCCAAAGCAATACATAAATATGTCATTACAAGATTTCACGCTCTTAGCGTGGAATCTTGGCAATTATGATTTTAGATAAGTCTTAAATCGCGCTTTTTAAAGGGCGTAATGCTTTTTAGTGCTACGACATAACGATAATTTTTAGGGGGATTTTTCAAAGTTTTTGAATACTTTTTTTTGAAATATTTGGGATACCTCCAACCCACCCCCTAAAACTTATTGTTTAAAATCTGCAAAAACAAACTCATTACACTGATAAAATATCCAAAATGTGCGAATCTAAAAAATATCGAATCTACACCCCAAAAGCAAATCGGTGGAATAGCCCTTTAGAAGCGCAAAAAGTGAGTGGAAACGCCATTGATTCTAAGTCGCTAAAATAGATTGCTTCGTTGCGTTTGCTAACGCTCACGCACCTTGCAATGACGAATCTCTATCCCGTCATACTGAGCCTTTGCAAAAGGCGAAGTATCCATTTTAAAAGTTTTTGCTACTTTTGGCTTTTGCTAAAAATAGAATCCTCCCTAACCACCTAGACACTAATTCATTTAATTCGCTTTTGTAACATTGCGCGTTTTATTTTTTGAGATTTGCTAGATTTGGATACTTCGCTACACTGCGTTCCGCTCAGTATGACGAATCCCTACCTCGTCATTGCGAGATTTTCGTAGAAAATCGAAGCAATCTATTTTTAATTTGTGGATTGTTTTGGCGAATCTGCGATTCGTCTTTACAATGACGACTTTGTAGTGTTTATTCCACCCACGATTCGAGCGTTTTTATGTCATCATAGCTTGTCATATCTAGCATAAAATCCGAGTTATTTTCCACAATCCACCCAAATCCACTTAAAAAAAATCACAAAATTTTTGCGATTCGCCCTTGACAGATAGCTACTCTCATCTTTTATAATTTCATTTTTAATTTTTAAGGAGTAAAGAATGGTAGATAATGAAAAAAGGCGCGAATTTATGCGTAGAATGTGTGCGGCGGCTGTGATTGGCGGTAGCTTTGTGGCGTGTGGCGATTCAAACAAAAGTGATTTAAGCGCGAGTGATTCAAGCGAATCAAACGCAAATAATTCAAGCGATTCGCCCACAAATAGTGCAAATAGCGCGAATCTAAAAGGAATTTTAAGCGAATCCTACACCCTAAGCAATGGCGTAAAAATCCCAAAACTAGGGCTTGGACTTTGGCGAATTGAAAATGAAAAAGTGCCAAATGTCATAAGCGAAGCCTTGCAGGTAGGCTATCGCCACTTTGATAGCGCACAGGCATATCAAAACGAAGTCGGCACGGGCGAGGGCGTGAGAGCTGCGATAAAAGGCGGATTAAAGCGCGAGGAAATCTTTGTAACGACAAAAGTCCGCGCCGAGCATAAGACTTACGAATCCGCTACAAAAAGCATTGATGAATCGCTTGGAAAACTCGGGCTTGATTTTATTGATTTGATGCTTATCCATAGCCCACAGCCGTGGAGCGATTTTCGCGGTGGAGACTACTCACAGGGCAATATTGAAGCGTGGCGTGCGCTAGAAGATGCGCACAAAGCAGGGAAAATCCGCGCCATTGGCGTAAGCAACTTTTTGCAAAAAGATTTGGAAAATATCTTTGCAAACTGCACCATAAAGCCTATGGCAAATCAGATCCTAACCCACATAGGCAACACGCCCTTTGACTTGATAGCCTACTGCAAGGCGCAGGGCTTGGTGGTGGAGGCTTACTCGCCTATCGCGCACGGCGAACTTTTGAGAGATGAGCGAATCCAAAAAATGGCGCAAAAATACGGCGTAAGTGCGCCACAGCTTTGCATTCGCTACGCGTTAGAAATCGGCACGATTCCTCTGCCAAAAAGCGCGAATCCTGCGCATATCGCTTCAAACGCGCAAGTGGAT
>JBNMJF010000079.1:0-7587 GCA_050873665.1 Helicobacteraceae bacterium | reverse complement strand
GCCCTGTGGTGCGATTATTTCATTGGGTTCGGGCATTTAGCATATTTTTCCTAATTTTTAGTGGATTTTATATCGCATATCCGTTTCTTGCGCCAGAGCCAAACGCCGAGCCTACGAATTTTCTTTATGCGCTATTTCGTAGTTGGCATATTATGGTGGGATTTTTGCTGATTTCTGTGTCATTTTTTAGGATTTATTTTTACTTTTTTGTTAGCAAAAATTCAAATGAGCGAATGAGTGCGCAGGATTTGTTTGATGTGAAAATTTGGGTTGCGCAGATTAAAAATTATTTGTTTTTAGGACCGCACCCGCACATTCACGGCGTTTATAATCCATTGCAATATTTTTCGTATTTCTTTTTGGGTGTGCTTGTGCTAATCATTTCGCTTACAGGCGTGGTGCTTTATTATAATGTCTATCACGATGGGCTTGGCGCGATTTTGGGCGTGTGCTTTAAGTGGTTTGAAGTGCTTTGCGGGGGATTAGCAAATGTGCGAATGATTCACCATATCACCACTTGGGCGATTTGCATTTTTATCCCCGTACACATTTATATGGCGGTTTGGAATGCCGTGAAAAACCCAGATGGCGGGGTGGATTCAATCGTGGGCGGTTATCGCTATGAGGATAATAGCAAGGAATAATTTATAGTTTTTTGGAATAAGTGGCGGTTTAGAGCGAAAATATGAAGGTTTTGATTCTTGGCATCGGCAATATTTTATTTGGCGATGAGGGAATCGGCGTTCATTTATCTAACTTTTTGAAAGTCAATTACGCTTTTAAATCGCCCAAGCATTCTTTGCAAATCATTGACGGCGGGACTTTGGCGCAAGGGCTTATCCCGCTTATTACTGAGAGCGATTTTGTGATTTTGCTTGATTGTATCAACGCGGATAATGCTAAAATCGGCGATGTGTTTGCGTTTGATTTTAGCAATGTCCCACTATCGATAAATTGGCAAGGCACGGCGCACGAAGTAGAAATGCTACAAACGCTAAAGATGATTGAAATGCTAGGCGATTTGCCAACCATTAAGATTGTGGCGACCATTCCGCATATTTTGGAGAGCGATACGACATTTGAGCTATCGCAAACGATAAAAGATTCCGCGCTGATTATGCAAGATGAGGTTTTTAAGATTTTAGAATCGCTAGAATTTGAGATTGAAAAAATAGGCGATATGCCATTGCAAGAAGTCGCAAACAACTCATACAAGGGCTTTTAGCGCAAATGACTTTAAAATTTAGCTTTTTCTACAAACATTCCAATAAAGATTATTTTTTAGGGCTTTTGCAAAAGGTGGCTAACGCGCATAGTGTAGAGATTCGCGCGGAAGTGCGCGATGAAATCTTATGCGTTTTTGCGAGTGCCGAAAACGCGGAGATTTTAGGCGCATTTGTGGATACTTTGGAGAGTGAGATTCCGCTATCGCTATATTTTCGCCTAAAAAGCGTGGAGCTTTATGAAAAGCCCTTAAGCGCGGAAAAAGTCGCCCAAAATTTGGAAAATATTTTTAGCATTAGCGAAATAAATACCATTAAAAATCCAAGCGATTCGCGATTCTGTGATATTTTTGGCGATTCAATGCAAAGCACAGAATTTAGTAACAAAAATAGTGCGTCAGCACACCGAATCTCGCCCGATTCGTGGTGCAAAAAATCGGAATCAAAGGACGCAGTAGTGCCGTCCGCCGATTTTTTGCTAGAATCGGGAAAGCGAGGCACTCCCCCTAAAAGCGAAAAAGCGGCTGCTTTTTGGCGCGTAGGGGGAGCGGGGCGGGGGGTGCAGCCCTTTTTGCGAAAAGAAAAAGGCGAATCAAAGGGCAAGGAAATCATAGGCGATTCACAAATCGCTAAAATGGATTCTTCGCGCTGTCGCGCTCAGAATGACGAATCAGTTGTGGATTGCTTCGGCAATGAATCGCCTCGCAATGACGAATCTTTTGTAGATTGCCACGATTCGCCTAACGCCAAATCTCGCAATGACAAATTTATACGATTAGATTCGCCCACTTCGCTTAAAAATGCGCTTACAAATCTTTGTGATTTGCTATCGAAAGGGCAGAATATCACGCTTAGCACGAGCAAAGGCAACATTTCGCTTTCCACAAAAAGCGATGATTTTGATTTCATTTTGGCAAATGATATTTCTACCATTTCGCTCTACACTCGCGCCTCCGCCGATGAGCTAAACGCTTTGGCATCTTTTGAAAAGCCACTGCTTAGCCTTAATATTAAGGAGGTTTTTGCGCGTGAGGTGGGCGCGAAAACCGCACTTTTTATTTTGCCTTATGATATTATTTTATGTTGTATTTCTAGTATTTTGCTAAATCGTGAAATTGCCTTTGTTTATGGTAAGAAAATCGATTCGGCGAATCTAAATTTGGTGTATAATTCCACGCATAAAAGCGACTTTTTTGAGATTATCGTGGGGCAAAATGGCTATTTTTTAAATAAGAATTTTTTAGATTTAAGCGCGAATCCAAATGGTAAAAAACTTTCAAATTTATGGGATTTTTTGGATTTTAGCTTTGATAATTTTAAGGGCGAATCTATCAAATCTAATTCCACGCCCCATTCTCCGTCATTGCGAGGCGATTTATCGCCGAAGCAATCCACCCAAAATAGCGATATTTTTATCGCATATCTTAGCACCAAAAATCCTACGCGTTTGGCGAATCTACGCACTAAGGCGCAAATCATAAAAATCGCTTTTGATAAAAATCCTAAAAATATTTTTCAAAAAATCACAACACTTGAAAATGGCGACAAACTTATTGCAAATTTTAAAAAAGAATTTGAGGCGCGATTTATGGCGATTCAAAGCCTTGATTCCGCTTCGCAAATGAGCGAAAATATTATGGATATTTTTGAATGCGCAGCGATGATTTTAGGGCAAAAACGCGACAAAAACGCGATTTTTAATCTAGCGAATAGTTATTTGCGTGATATTGGACCAAAAATTGATTTTAAGAATGTGAGCAATTCGTCTTTGGATTCGCACAATTCGCCTTTAGAATTGCATTTCGCAGATTCGGCAAATTTCGGGCACTCACAGACTTCAAGTCTAGCTTCGCGCCCAAAATTTGCCGAAAACTACGAAAGCCAAACCGAAAATTCTTCCGTTGTTTTAAATGCCAGAAACAGCAAATCTATGCAAGATGCACCCAAGAGCAAATTGCAAACTAGCGACTTAATTTATGACGAATCCCGCACGATTCGCTCAATCATTAGCTTTACTTTAGCTGGTAGCGAACCTGAAGTTATCGCCTTTGGCATTATCGAATCGCTTGTTGATTATCTCATTCTCATTTTTAGAGACGCGCAGAAACAATTTGAAACTAAAAATATGGGAATTATTGGCGATATATTCGCAAATAAAATATTTTTTGATAAAATTACTCAAAAAATTCCCAAAGATTTCAATTTAATGTTTCCAAAATTTTTAGACATACAATAGCCGATACGGAGGGCGTAAGTGCAAGATATACGGACGAAATTTAGATTATTTTTATTTATTCCGCTGATTTTTATTTTAGCCATCAATGTGATTTACATTTTGCTTGGCGTGGGCGCGTGGGCGACTTTCAAAGAGGGCGCGTTTTATAGTAGCGTGTTTGTATCCACATATATCGGCATTATTGTGCTTTTAAATGTCGCTTTTTTCGCTCTCATCGTGGTAATCTCAAGCAAATATATCAAAAACGACATTTTGGTGGCACTTAGCGACTTTTATGTGGATATGCGAAATTTTTACGAGAACAACAAATTTGGCTTTCAAAGCTGGGCGCAACGCATCATAAAAAGCCCCAAAGAAGTCTCCGAGCTATCCAAATATTTTCACAACAATATTGCAAATCAAATCTACCAGCTAAACTCCAAAATCACCACCGACCAGCTAACGGGACTGCGCACGAGTATAATCTTGCGCCAAGATTTGGAGCAATATCCAAATCACGTCATTGCGGTGCTAAACTTAAGCAATTTTAAGGAAATCAATAGCTTTTATGGCGTAAAACTCGCCGATGATATTTTATACTCTGTCGCGCAGGTGCTAAAGAGCTACTTTAAAAACGAAAATTATTTATTATATAGGATTCACGGCGATGACTTTGCGATTTTATGGACAAACTGCACGGATAGGAGCGTTTTTATCCAAAAGTTAGAGGGATTTTTGGATTATTTGGGTAAAAAAGAGATTTTGATTGACAATTACACTTATTTGAATATTTCTGCAACGATTGGCGTGGCATTTTCTTATGAGAGCGCGAAATATAGTATGGTAAATGCCATTATGGCACTGCACCACGCAAAAGAGTATAAAAATCCCATTGTCGTTTATAATCGCAATCTGCCTATTTTAAATGTCTTTAAAAACAATATCCAATACACCGAAATCGTCTATCAAGCGTTGAAAAATAAAGATGTGATTCCGTATTTTCAAAAGATTTATGGGATTCAAGCTGATACAAACGCAGAGGACAAAGTCAAATTTGAAGCATTGATGCGAATCAAAGACAAAGATGGACACATTATCTTGCCCGGGCTATTTTTGGAAGTATCCAAACGCTCTAGCTCATACTCCAAACTCTCGCGCCTAATGATTGAATCGGCGTTTATGCAACTCGCAACACATAAAGATTGCGTATTTTCGGTGAATCTCGCGCTAGAAGATATGAATTCGCCTGACTTTTTGATGTGGTTTATGGAGCGAATCACATATCATAAAGTCGAGGGGCGCGTGGTGGCGGAAATCACAGAACAAGAGAGCGTGGAGGGCTTTGAGAGTGTCAATCATTTTATCGCACGGATTAAAGAAATCGGCGTGAAAATCGCGCTAGATGACTTTGGTAGCGGGTATTCTAACTTTTCGATTTTGATGAAGTTGCAAATTGATTATCTTAAAATTGACGGCTCACTAATCAAAAATATTGACAAAGACAAAAACGCGCAAATCATCGTAAAAACCATTGTGCAGTTTGCCAAAGATTTGGGCATTAAGACGATTGCGGAATTTGTCTGCTCTAAAGAGATTTACGCAGTTGTCAAAGATATGGGAATCGACTACGCACAGGGCTATTTCGTAGGAAAACCTGAGGCAGAAGTGGATATGAATCCACCACAGATTTAGCGAATTTGCATAAAAATTTTTAAGTTTCTTATGCTAAAATTGCGGATTTTTATTTTTTAACGGAGTGCAGATAAATGACAAGTATTCTTTTAGTAACGCAAATTCTCTTGGCTATCATCATCACCATTGCCGTGCTTTTGCAAAAAAGCTCAAGTATCGGGCTTGGCGTGTATAGCGGGAGCAATGAGAGCCTATTTGGCGCAAAAGGTCCAGCTGGTTTTATGGCGAAATTCACTATGGCTGTGGGGTTTATTTTTATCGTAAATACCATTGCGCTGGGGTATTTTTACAACAAAGAGACGAGCAAATCGGTATTTGACAATAAAGCGATTCAAGTAGAGCAAAAAGAGAGCGCGAGTGAGGGCGCAAATCTGCTAGATGATTTTAGTGCGCCTAAGTCGCCATTTGGGGATTCATCATCGCCGTTTGGGCAAGTGGGCGATTCGCCACTTGAGAAAAAATAAGGACAAATTATGCTAAATGAAGTCTATAATAGCACAAAATCAAGTATGCAAAAAAGCTGTGATGCCCTAAAGCGCGACTTTGGGACGCTCCGCAGTGGCAAGGTTTCGGTAAGCATTTTGGATAATATTCGCGTGGATTATTATGGGACGCCCACTCCACTAAATCAAGTCGGCTCGGTGATTGCGCAAGATGCCACCACGATAATCGTAACGCCGTGGGATAAAAATCTGCTTAAAGACATTGAACGAGCCATCGCAGAGGCAAATATCGGGGTGAATCCAAATAGCGATAGCGAGAGCGTAAAGCTATTTTTCCCGCCGATGACAAAAGAGCAACGACAGCAAATCGCCAAAGAGGCGAAATCTATGGGCGAGAAAACCAAAATTGCGCTTCGCAATATTCGCCAAGATTCAAATAATGCGATTAAAAGGTTAGAAAAAGATAAGAGCATTACCGAAGATGAGGGCAGGGCAGGGCTAAATGAGGTGCAAAAAATCACTGATGAGTTTGTGAAAAAGGCTGATGAGATGGTGAAGTATAAGGAAGAGGAGATTTTAAAGGTTTAGATTCGTGAGCAATTTGTTCTGGGGTAATCATTTGCGTTGTTTCGGCGACAAAATTTCGCTCGATGAACCATTAGTTCTATCTCGCTCATTTCGCACCAAAACAACACAAAGCACTACCGCCATTACTTCGATTGTCGTGGCTAAAGCCACGAATCTAAAAATAAAGTGCGAATCTTTGCAAAAGTTTTTGCTACTTTTTGCTTTTGCAAAAAGTAGAGTCTCTCTATTCTCTTGTCATTGCGAGAGCGAATCGCAGATTCGCGCAAAGCAATCCAAATAAAAAGGAAAAGAAATGAATGTTAAGCAATACTACATTGAAGCAAACGCCCTACTCGAGGGACATTTTTTACTATCCAGCGGGAATCACTCCGCATTTTATTTGCAATCCGCCAAAGTGCTAGAAAACCCCAAAATAGCCGAGATTCTACTCACAGAATTAGCCAAGCAAATCAAATCAAGTGGCTTAAGCATAGATTGCGTTTGCTCCCCAGCAATCGGCGGAATCCTCGCAGGTTACGAACTCGCACGAGCTTTAGGAGTGAATTTCATCTTTACAGAGCGCGTAAATGGAGCGATGAATTTACGGCGCGGATTTGGCGTGAAAAGCGGTGAGCGCGTCCTAATTTGTGAGGATATAATCACCACAGGCGGAAGCGCAGTCGAATCCGCAGCGTGTGTCGAATCACAAGGCGCAAAAGTCGTAGCTTACGCATCTTTGGCGAATCGTGGATTTTGCAAAAGCGTGGGAAGCGACTTGCAATCAAAAAGCGAGTGCAAATTGCCCCCAAATGTGCCGTTTTTCACGCTAGAAAATTTTGACTTTGAAATGTTTGCGCCTGAATCTTGTCCGCTTTGTAAGCAAGGTAGCAAGGCGATAAAGCCGGGCAGTCGTGGTAATTAGGCGCGTTTAAAAGCCAAATACAATCCCAAAATGACTAAAATTTTTTGGCAAAATTTCCTAGCCCAAACGCTACTAATCTCGCGAATCAAGGCATTTATCACGGATATTTTTATGATTTATATGCCGATTTTATACATTGCAACCTACGCGATTTTAGGCACAAAGGAGGCACTTTGGGCGAATCAAAGTGCGATTTTCGCCTGTGTGGTGGCGTATGGGATTATCACTTCGGCGATTTTCGCGCACAATGGGCAGAGTTTGGGATATATGTATGCCAAAATTATGCTAAAAAAAGACAACGGATGCGCAGTCGGCTTTGCTACGGCGTTTTTGCGCTTTGTGATTTTCTGCATTAGCTTTGGGATAATCGTGGGGCTTTTTGTGCCACTCGTGCGGAAAGATAGGCGATTTTTACACGATTTAGCACTCAAAGTCCGTGTAGAATCTTGCAAAATGTCTTAAATTTTACTACAATTTCGCCTTATAGATTCGCATAAATTTCTTATATTTCTTCGACAAATGAAT
>JBNMJF010000078.1:0-7611 GCA_050873665.1 Helicobacteraceae bacterium | reverse complement strand
TAATGAAAGGCGTGGAGCGTGGGAATCTGCGACATTGAATCTATTTGGATTTATTTGTAATGTGTGAATTGTGGATTCGCTATTGCCTATCAAAATTTGCCTTTTTATTTTAGTAAAGTAATTTTGAGATTCTAGTGATTTTCACTAAAAATTTTCTTAAAGATGGATTTTTATTTTTTTGATTCGCTTGGCGAATTAGAGTTTAAGGGGTTAAGGGGGACTCTACTTTTTGCAAAAGCAAAAAGTAGCAAAAACTTTAGCAAGGATTCGCACTTCGTGCGGATTTAATTCATTTGTATTGCTTCGGCAAACCTACGATTCGCATCGCAATGACGGCAATTTCTGCCTTTAGATTCGTGTAACGAATCGCAATCGAAGTAATTGCGGTGTGGCTTTTGTAGTTTTTGCTAAATTTTGGGCGTGAGACTAGACTAATGGTCTGCTAACGCCCGAAATTTGCCAAATCTGCGAAATTGCATACCCAAGAACAAATTGTCAAAAAGATACTCGCAATTTTTAAAGCCTATAATGCCACGCTAGGGTAATGTCGATTATATGCTTCGTCCGCCCATTTGCGCCCCTTAGCGCACTATAAAACGGCACTCTAACGCCCACTTCGATTTGATGCGCACTAATTGCCTTAGAAATCCCCGCGTTGATTAAAAATCCGTGTGAAAAAAATCGCTCTTTAAAAAAATATTCTCCGCCGTATCCGCCACCTATGAAAAAATCCAAATATAGCGCATTGATTAAAAAATCGACATTAAGATTCCCCGCTACTGCTTGTGAAAGCTCATTTGTTGTGGGGATAGGCGCACCTACGCCAAGATAAATACGCATAGCGCTGGAGTTATCATCATCGGTAAAAAAATAATGCCACCCGATTCGCCCTGCAATCTCCACTGCCACGCGCTTTTTGGTATTGCTAAACAAATCCACTCCGCCATTTATCCCAAGCAACAAAAAATGCGCTCTAGGCTCATAGTATGGCAATCCACTGCGAATCAAAGCCTGTTTGTTAGGAATCACTTTGATTCGCCTATAATCAAACTCTCTATCACTGCCGATTCGCTTAGCTGGTGGGAGCAACTCCACGCGCCTATAATTTGGCTCTTTTTTGATTCGCGCTGGGCGAATCGCCTTGTAAAGCGATGATGGATTTAGCTGTTTTTGCTTCTCAGGTGGCGCGGGTGGGTCATCTAGCAGTTTATATCGGCTGTCAAAATTATCCAAGCGATAGTAAGGCTCTGGGCTACCTGCGCCACTTGCGAGATTTAGCGCGAAAATGGCGATAAGCAATAACCTCAAAATGTGCTAACCTTAAAGCTACTTAAATATCATAGCATTTTCCGTTATTATCCACAGGCACACCGCGCATTCTGCCTTCGCTATCTGTTTGTGGCTGTCCATTTTTGATAGGGACGCCACCATCAATGATTCCGCCTTTTGTAATGCAAATATAGGCGTTTTCATTTTTGCGCTTTAGCTCTATGGTGATGGATTCGGTTAGGGCTTGAATCGTGCCGTTATTTCCCGCTTTGCAGTATGGATTTCCCTTGTTGTCGAAATAAATAGCAAAAGTATTGTTTTTAGCCCACTTGCAATTATTTTGGCTTTTTATGTCGGCTAATTCTGTTTGAAATGTATCGCCGAATCGCGCCTCTTTGGCAAATGCCTTGCAATCGGATAGATTCCCGCTATTTGTGCCATATCCGCTGATACATTCCTTTGTCATCGGGTCTTTTGCGATTGCATCGCCATTCATTGGTTTGCCATCAAAATTTGTGGTTGTGCTACTACTAGCGTGTTCCGCGTAGATTGTGTAGGTATTTTGCGCACTTTGAGAGCCTGTATTATTCGTGCTGTGGAATTGAAATTGCCACATTCCATTTTTCCAATTTTGGACTTGATTTTTCATTATGGTATCTTTTTGCGCCGCACTTAGATTGCTCCTAACGGCATCGAAATACTGCTCATCGCCCATCGCAAAATATCTATCATCTAATTGCGCCAAAGTTTTTGTGTATTTTAGATTCGTCATCATTGTCTCGGCGGCTTGTTTTAGCTCTGTGCGTGGCAAATACCACACCGAAACCGCCGCCATAATGCCTATGATAACTATCACAAACACAAGCTCCATCATACTAAACGCGCTTCGATTCGCGCGATTTATGCTTTGATTCATCGCTTTTATCGCTTTCATATTGCGCCCCCTTAAAATATCTGCTAACATATCGCCTTATTAACTTTTTATTTGTAATTTTAGCACAATCTATGAAATATGCAAATCTTGTGGTAAAATTCGCTCCAAAATTTTAAATCTCAAAGGAAAATCTTGCCAAAAAACGACAATATTTTAAATCGCGCCCCGAATCTCGCCCAAAAATACGGCACTCCAGCTTATATTTATGACTTTGATAAAATTACTCGCAATGTTGAATCATTCAAAAACGCCTTTAACGCGCGAAAATCAATGCTTTGCTACGCTTTGAAGGCAAACTCGAATTTGTCGCTTTTAAAGCATTTGGCAAGTTTGGAGTGTGGCGCGGATTGCGTTTCGATTAACGAAGTCAAACGCGCGATTTATGCTGGAATCCCTAAGTATAAAATCATTTATAGTGGCGTGGGGAAAAGCGATAGCGACATAAAGACGGCTTTGGATTTGGATATTTTGTTTATCAATGTGGAGAGCGTGGGCGAGTTATTGCGCGTGGAGGCAATCGCGCGTGAGGCGGGGAAAGTGGCGCGAATAAGCGTTCGTGTCAATCCAAATATTGACGCCAAAACGCACCCTTACATTTCCACAGGTTTGAGGGAAAATAAATTTGGCGTAGAGATTGAGAGCGCAAAAAAAATGTTTATCTATGCTAAAAATTCCGCGCACCTGCAACCAATCGCGGTGCATTTTCATATCGGCTCACAGCTTTTGGATTTAGAGCCAATCAACCAAAGCGCGGGGAAAATCGTAGGGCTAATAAAGGGCTTAATCGCACTAAAAATTGACATAAAATTTATCGACATAGGCGGAGGCTTAGGAATCGCCTACAATGGCGAAAAAATCATTGATTTATATGATTACGCGCAAGGGATTTTGGCAGAACTTAAGGGATTAGATTTAACGATTATTAGCGAGTTAGGACGGCGAATCGTGGGGGATTGTGGCGTTTTGCTGACAAGCATTTTGTATGAAAAGCAAAATGAGTTTAAGCGATTTTGCATAGTTGATGCGGCGATGAATGATTTAATCCGCCCTGCGCTTTATGGTGCGAAGCATAGAGTTGAATATGTGCCTAAGGGCAATTTGTCTTTAGAATTGCATTCCGCTAGACTTCGGGCAAATTTTGGGCGTTCGCAGACTCCAAGTCTAGTCTCACACTCAAAATTTGCCGAAAGCTACGAAAGCCAAACCGAAAATCCTTCCGTTGTAGATTCGTTGCACGAATCTAAAGGCAAAAATTACTCGTCATTGCGAGGCGAATCTATGGATTCGCCGAAGCAATCCACCGCAGATTCGCACGATTCACCCACAATCCCAGACATTTTGCAAGATTCCGCTCCGTTTTTGGAAAAATGCGACATTGTGGGACCTATTTGTGAATCAAGCGATTATTTGGCAAAGGATATTGCCCTGCCACGCACGAATCGTGGCGATTTGTTAGCGATTTTAGATAGCGGGGCTTATGGCTTTAGTATGTCAAGCAATTACAATTCGCGCCTAAAATGCGTGGAAGTAGCGATTCACAAAGGCAGAGATTTCATAATCCGCAAACGCGAGACATTCGATGAATCTATCGCAAATGAGCTTAGTTGCATTAAAGGGGAGGCGTAATGAATAAAAGCACAGAGGCGAAACTCGCGCCATTACGGGCGCAAATCGATGAGTTAGACAACAAAATCTTAGGGCTACTAGATGAGCGAATGAAAATCGTGCGTGAAATTGGCGCAGTAAAAGTCAAAGAAAAAGCATTCATTTATCACCCAAAGCGCGAGAGAGAGATTGTTGAGCGACTTACGAAACTAAATCCAAAATTCATCACGCCAAATGCAATAAATGCGATTTATAGCGAGATTTTTGCGACAAGTAGGCATTTGGAGTTGCCCGAGCGCGTGGCGTATTTGGGACCTATGGGGAGTTTCACACATCAAGTGGCGATGAGTCGCTTTGGCAAGGTGAGCGAGTATATTTCCGCCACGAATATTGAGAGCATTTTTAAGCTAGTGGAAAATAAGAGCGTGAAATACGGCGTGATTCCCATTGAAAATAATAGCAACGGCATTGTGGGGGAAAGCTTGGATTTTCTATCAAAATACGATGTGAAAATCATCGCAGAGGCGAGTTTGGCGATACACCACAGCCTTGCGTCTAATGAAAAATTGCTATCAAATATCAAAAAGATTTACTCAAAAGATGTCGCTTTTGGGCAATGCAGGGAGTTTTTAAAGAATTATTCGCTTCAAAATGCCGAGCTAATCCCGCTTGATTCAACCGCGAAAGCCGCCAAAGTCGCAGCGGTAGAGAAAAATAGCGCGGCGATTTGCTCCAAAGTCGCTGCGGATTCGCTAGGGCTTCCCATAATGTTTGAAAATATCCAAGATAGCAACGAAAATATTACAAGATTTTTTATCATTAGTGATTTTAAGCTAGGCATAAGTGGCAATGATAAGACTTCCTTTTGCGCCTTTATCAACAACAGCGATAAGCCCGGCACACTCGCGAATCTGCTAAATGACTTTAGCAAGGCAAATATAAATCTAGTAAAGTTAGAATCGCGCCCCTTGCGCAATGCAAAGGGATTTAGCTTTTGGTTTTATATGGAGTTGGAAGGGCATATTGATGATTCGCATATCGCTGAGATTTTCGCGGAAAAAGGGGAGAGATTAAAGTGGCTAGGAAGTTATCCAAAATAAAAATTTCGTCATTGCGAGGGCGAATCGTAGATTCGCGCAAAGCAATCCACAAAAAATCAAAAAAATGGATTGCCACGCCGAGCCTTTGGCTCGTCTCGCAATGACGAATATGTGCCACCCCGTCATACTGAGCCTTTGCAAAAGGCGAAGTATCCAAACAAAATAAATCCGCACGAAGTGCGAATCTTTGTAAAAGTTTTTGCTACTTTTTGCTTTTGCAAAAAGTAGAGTCCTCTCACAACAACCACAAACTTAATCTACAAAGTGAGGTTATTTTGATTCGCTTTTGAGACACTGATACGCCTATAATTTAGATTCGCGTGATTTGGATACTTCGCTACACTGCGTTTCGCTCAGTATGACAAAAATGTTTGGATTGCTTCGATTTTCTGTGAAAATCTCGCAATGACGATTAAGTGGGGATTTGTCATTGCAAGTCCTTGCCAAAGGCAAAGCAATCTAAAAAGTGCGAATCTAAAATTTCCCAGCCAGACTGACACCCAAGCTAACAAGCGATAGCACGATAGCCACCCACGCAAAAATCGCCATTATTTTATTGTTGCGTTTTTGCAATACTAAGATATTTTGCTGATTTTGTGCGATTAGCTCGGCATTTTTGCGAATCTGCTCCTCTTGCCTTAAATCTATCTCATCTTTATTTTTTAAAATCTCAAAGATTTGATTGATTTTTTCGTCTTGCTCTAAATCTTTCAAATCTTGCACAGCGCGTTGTTTTGTGGTGGCTAAAATATGCTCGACAAATCCTTTTTGCGATTCGCTTAATTGTTGTCGCTGTCCTGCTGCATCGATAAATCCCTCAGTTAGGATTCCGCCCATTGTCTCAATCATTATTTTTGAATACGCCGTAGAGCAACAAGTCAGCGCGACTATGCCTTGAATCACTTTATTCATCTCAGCCATAGCTTCATTTGTAGCGACAAGTCCATCAGCAGTTGCCTTTGCCCTTTCCTCATCGATATCTATACCAGCTGCTCCAAATGTTGCTGTTTGTTTAACTGAATTCCAAAATGTATCCTTTTTAGCAATATCTTTCGCACGATTTGCCAAGCGTTTTGCTCTATCTAGCTTTTCTTGTTGTGTTTCTAACATTGCCATTATTGCTCTAATATGTTGTCCTACAATCTCTTGCAATTTTTGCGAATCTTTGTCGTTTTCCGCCTCTTTGACTTCCTTTATCATAGCATCAACAATCGTTAAACTATTCATTTTTTCGTTTTGATTTGACATAAATTTCTCCAATGCGCTCATAGTTTTACTTCCCGCAGACATAACCATACCACATAATGATTCCATAAGAGTTTTACTACTCATTTTATCCCCCTTGTATCTTGTAATGCTTTTAATTCATCTAACTTATCTTGCAATTCATCTATGGATTGCTGTGCTTTGCTGTGGCTTGATTTAATAGCTAATCGTGCGTTATTTAGCTTTCTTTGCGTATCCTCTATCGCAAACTCCAAAAATCGCCACGCATCAAGCAGTGAAAACCACGACTTCACCACTTGGCAACGCACCACAATGCCACTTTGGGCTATCATTTGGATTTGCAGTCCTGCTATCTTTTTATCATTTGCCCACTTATCCATATAATAAATGGCAATGGTGCTTAGCACTGCGCCTAAAGCCGCACTTATGCAAAGCACAAGCGCATCACCAATTGTTTCATCTAAAAATGGTATTGGAATCCCAAAAAGCACATTTAGCCCGGGGATTGCCTTAAGCCACGCTGTGATATATTCGCCAGATAGCATAGTTACCGCACCAATCAGCCCTGCCACAAAGATTTTGGAGGCTTCAAATAGTCGCTCATTTTGTGGCGTATTTTTGTCAAATAGCTTTTTGACTGCCTGACATAGCGAGGCGAATCCAGCGCGAATGATTTGCACGGTTCGTTTAAAAGTCGTAAAGACTATATTTATCACAAATACCACGAGATTGCCAAAAAATGCCACGATTCCCGCCTCAAATGAACCTGCGATTATATCTGTCCATTTTGCGCGTAGATTCGCCCAAATTTTTTCTAATCGCTCTTTGAATCGCTTGAAAATGTCCCCTAAACTCTCATTGCCAAATTCTTTGAAAAGCGTTTTTAGCTCGATACTCATACCCTCAATGAATTCTTTTAGAATCATACCGATAGCGGAGTGAAGTGCCATTTTACCCGCATCGATTCCACCTGTGATAAGTGCCTCTTTGTAGGGCTTTGCGCTTGTGTAGTAGGTGTTATCTTCTTTTTTATTTATCTTCTTTTGATTTTCCTCATATCTTTTTCTTACCTCATTATCATCAATAGATTCGAGCTTTGCTTTGCGCTCTTTTTCTCTATCTGTCAAATCTCTTGTCTTTGAGATTTTATCTAGCTCATCTAAACTACGCTTTTTATGTGCTATAAATTCATCGGCAGTCATCGCCTTTTTAGAGCGATTTAGCGTTGAATCTGTCAAGGCTAAATTATCACGAGTATTTGCTAACTCTGCGCCATCTATTCCTGCCAAAACTCGTGCGGGGTCATCGTGTATAGTTTTTGCTGAGACTATATGGTCTAAATCCGTGCTATCATTTGCTTTAATCTTTTTGCCTGTCATATAATCTGTGCTTTTCCCTTGCTTTTTTAACTCGCCTTGCTCTTTGTGTATGGCTATGTAGTTTTTATCCGCGTGATAATGCTTTGAATCATACTCG
>JBNMJF010000077.1:0-7651 GCA_050873665.1 Helicobacteraceae bacterium | reverse complement strand
GGTGTTTTTTTCAAACTTTGAGACTTCGATTTTGCTTAGTTTTATCGGTAGCAAAGCAAAAAGCTCGTTTATTTCTTTGTGGATTTTGTGGATTATGGATTCATCAATGTCGCTTGAATCGTATTTAGATTCGCGCCTAAAGTCATCTTTGGATTCAAAGCGCGAATCGGGTTTAGATTCAGAATCGTATTTTTGTTTTGATTCGTATTGGGAGTCGTATTTGCGCTCAAATGCGCCTTTTTGTGGGAATTTGGATTCGCCTCTAAAGTCATTATTTTTGGATTCGCCTTTAAAATCTCCACGCGATTCGCCCCTAAAGTCGCCTTTGGATTCGCGCCTATTTTCGCCACCAAAATTATGGCGTTTATTTTTAAGGCTCACTACGATTTTAGCGTCCCTTTTGCCAAGCCCCAAAAATCCTTTGCTTGGCTTTTCGATAATCTCATATTCCAAATCTACAATCGAGCATTTTAGCTCTTTACTCGCCTCTAGTAGGGCTAATTCGATAGTGGGGGCAGTAAATTTTGTCAATTTTTATCCTTTTTTATTTTCTATTTTATGCTCTTTTCCCGCCTTATGCTCGGCGATTTCAAGGGCTTTTTTCTTTTCCATAACTTTGTTGATTAAGACTTGCTGAATGATTGAGAAAATATTATTCACCGTCCAGTAAAGCATAAGCCCAGCGGGGAATGTAATCAAAAAGATTGTGAAAACAAGTGGCAAAAATTTAAAGACTTTTTCCTGCATAGGGTCATTAAATGTCGTGGGGGAGACTTTTTGCTGTAAATACATACTTCCGCCCATTAAAATCGGCAGGATAAAGTAAGGGTCCATCGCACTTAAATCCTTTATCCACAAAAGCCACGCGGCGTCCTTTAGCTCCACAGCATTGTAAAGCACACGATAAATCGCAAAAAACACAGGGATTTGCAATAGCAAGGGCAGACAGCCACCCATAGGATTTACCTTGTGCTTTTTGTAAATCTCCATAATGTGGAGTTGCATTTTTTGTGCATCGCCTTTGTATTTTTCTTGAATCTCTTTCATTTTGGGTGTCAAATCTTTTAGCTTTTGCATTGACACCATTCCCTTGTAAGTGAGCGGATAAAGGATTATTCGCACAATTAGCGTAAGCCCGATAATAGCCCACCCCCAATTTGCAAATATGCCAAAAAGCCACGACAAAAGCAAAAACAAAGGCTTTGCAAAAAAAGTGATAATGCCATATTCCACGACATCGGTGAGTTGTGGCGCGATTGCCTTTAAATCCTTGTAATTTTTAGGACCGATATATCCGCTAAATTTCGCGCTATCGCTTAGATAAATGTATGATAGATGATTCCCCGCGCTTCCCGTATCCACGATAGCATTTACGCTTCCGCTATCCGCGCCACGCTTTTGAAATAGCACTGTGGCGTAATATCTATCCACACTTGCGATAAAATTCGCATTGGCAAACGCCGTATTTTCACCCTCGATATTATCGCCCTCTTCGATTTTCTCAATCGTCCCATCGCTTTTTTTGACAATCACACCTTTAAACACATACGAGCTTGAATCTGCCACAGGGCGCGAACCATTCGCCACATAGTAATTGAGCGGTTTGCTTAGCTCGATTTTTGCATCATAGCTAAAATCATCATAAAATCTTAGGATTTTTTTGATTGTAACTGCGCCAAGTCCGCTAATCTCGCCTAAATTTTGCGTCAAAATCAACTCTTTTGTGCCATCAATCTCAATATCGCTTTCACTCGCAATATAAGGCGTAGCAAAGGCTTTGGCATTGACTTCTTTATTTTGAAAGCGCAATTCAAGGGGTTTTATGCCATTTTCGTCAAATAGCGAAAGTGCAGAGCCGTCCTCATTGACATATTTTTTCTCTTTTAAAATCGCCTTGTGAATGCGCCCTAACTCATCGATTTGCAAGTCGATTTTGGGCGATTTGATATGCGCGATAATTTTAGTCGAATCGGTGCTAATGGGGGCTTTAATATCGCTTGAATCAACGCTCTTTGGCGCAGTAGTCGCCTCAAAATTGGGCGCACTTGAATCGCTTTTAGGCGAATCACTCGCGGAATCTTTAGGGCTTTGCAACATATCATTGATATTATTTGCACTTGCAATCGTGGCGTTCGCATCGCCATTTAGCTCCGTCTTTGGCGCGAAAAAATACATATAGGGCACAAGGAAAATCAGCGACAAAATTATCGCGGTAAAAATGCGTGTGTTAGGCGTGTTGTTATTCAATTTTTATCCTTTTAGTGATTTTATAGCAAAAAATTTATGTGTAATTTTAGCATTATTTTTGGGTTTTAAATGCGTGAATTTTGGCTTTGAATCTAAACTACCAAAATGTTTATCCACGCAAGGCACAAGCCAAAATGCGATATTTTTTGGCATTTGTGCTTTTGGGCGTGGAATATTATGGACAAATTTGCGCGTATCAAGGGCGATTCGCGGATAGGCAATGCCACCGCTAAAGAGCTGATTGCACTTTAAAAGGCGCATTAGCGACTTAAAAAGCGCGGTGGCTGGATTGTCAAAGCGAAAGCAAAGTGCCGCATACTCCGAGCAAGTGGGGTAAAACCTACACGCTGGGGGATTTAGCGGGGAAATGTAGCGTTTGTAAAATGCTATGAATCTATCGATTTTCATTTTGCTTTGCCTTTGTTTGTGGGCGATTTGCCATTTTGTTTGATTCGCGCTTTGGTGATTCATAACGATTTGCCATTTTTGGCGTAGAATGCGAATTTTTCATAAAGCGCATTTGCTTTTTAAGTGTGGCAAAAATGGTGCTTTTTAACGCAGAAAAGGGCGTTTGCAAAATTTGAGATTTGGCAATAAAAATACAAATCAAATTAGCGTGTTTGTCTTTTGGGCTAAAATCGTGGATTGCTTCAACTCGCTTCCTCGATAGACTATCTGTCTTATCTTCGTTGCTCGTTTCGCAAAACCCCGATTTTATCTCCAAAATACTTCCGCGCGAATCGTTTATGGATTCAATATTGTCTAAATTTGCAATTCTAGTATCTTGCGTGAGATTCGTGGGTTGTGCCGAAAAATCCGCGTGAGATAAGACTTGTTGTCTATCGAGCAAGGATTTTTCAAACTCCCGCGAAGGTCGCGTAAGAGACGAATTGCCTACACTAAAACACTCTCGGCAAATTGCGCGTAGTCTTCGTTTTACTAGATTCCTCTCCACCGCATTTCCCACCTTTTTTGACACGCTAAACCCTACAAAATTGCAAGGCAATCGCCTAAATTTCTCATAAAATTGCCCCGCCATATTTGCGCGTAGCACACAAATATCTAGCGATTCACTACGAAATTTAAACGAATTTTTATAGACAAAGTCAAATTCTTTGGTGGTTTTTAGCATTTGCACGATTCGCCCCAAATTGCGCCTTAAACTGCAAGTCGCTTTCTGCCTTTGGCGCGTCTTGCGCGAATCACTCGCTGTCCGTTTTTGGTTTTCATTCGTGCGCGAAAGCCGTGTGTGCTTTTTCGCGGTTTGTTGTGTGGCTGATAAGTTCGCTTCATTTTTTGTCCTTTAAAATTTTGAAATAAACTTGCGATTGTAGCAAAAAATCCTTAAAGCATTTTTGTGATTTAGAAAAAAATAGAGTTTTTACAAAATTTAATAATCATCATATTTATTTTGCGATAGAATTCAATCTTTACAAAATCTTATATTTCTTAAGGAGACTTTTATGGAAGTTTTACAAAAGTTTTGGAGTATTGTTGGCACTTTGGGTGCAGATGTGTTTATTAAAATGGGAGTAACGGGCATTGCAATTTTTGCTATATCGTATTTTCTATATGGTAAGATTCCTACGATACTAAAAGTCGCGCTATTACTCGCAGTAGTCGGTATATTTGGCAAATATAATGAGTATATTGAGGATAGCGGGTATCATCTTTTTATGCTCCTTATTTTTGGGTATTATGTGGTTTGTTCATTTGGCTACACAAAAATGCTATCAAATGCCAAAGAATATGCTTCTTTAAATGGGGGGGGGGGAAATTAGATAGAATCTATAAAAAATCTCGCCTTTTTCACGCATTTGGATTCGTATTCGTTTATGCTTTTGGTTTAAATTTATTATTATTTCCACTTACAAATCAGCATTTTGAGCCTATTGCTCTTATATTTGGGATATTTTTGATATGGCTAGTCAAAGATTTAAAACATTATAAAAAGATATACCAGCAAATCACACAGACTATCGCCGAGCTAGATGATAAATATCTATATTTTACACTACAAAATATATATAGTGCGTGTGAGATTAAGGATAAGCGACTAAAATTTAAGGGCTTTATTGATGAGATGATTCAAGGCATAGAGTATAGCGGTAAAATCGCTAGTATTACACTCTATGACAGCGATTTTTATTTTAAGCCAGAGGATTTACAAACAACCATAAATGCAATGGAATCATTTGTCAAAGAATCGCCCAAAATCTCACGCAAGGACGCCATATCACAAGCACAAACAATCATAGATTTACCTGATGAATATTTAGAGGATTTCCTAAAAGCAGGTGGCAATGTCAATAAATATATTTTCGATGATGGGGCGTATTTTATCCACAATGTAAATTTAGATAATTTTGCTTTTTGCTCATCTTGTGGCAAAGCAGAGGATAGAAATAGCACAAATGATATTGAGGGCGAATGGTTTTGCTCTGCCTTGTGCGAGGATACAGAAAATCGTTGCATAGAGATTAGCGAGGATTTGAATCCTGTGATTTTAGAGGGTGAGAGCTATGAATCTTTTAAAGAGCGAATTAGCAAAAATCTATCCAATACCGCCTCCACCGCAGCGACTACTTTGGGCGTTAGCGAAGTATGGGCGAAGAATTTTAAGACACTGCAAGGAAGCGAGGATTTTCTAAAATATACAAAAGGCTATACTGAGAGCCTTACAAGCTATACTGATGCAAATGGCAGATTTGTAAAAGTGGGGGATTTTGTGGATAGTAGTGGCAATAAAGTCAATCTTAATGCCACAGGACACGGATATGCTGCAGAGATTATGAATCACGAAAATGACACAAATGCTTTTGCAAGATTTTCTAGAATCGATAAATTTAATGAAAATAAAATTCTTGGCGACAATAACGCTAAAAATGGTGCAGATAGACTTGTAGATGGTGTAGAAATACAAACTAAATATTGTAAAACTGCTAAGGCAAGTGTTGAAGCTGGGTTTGACCATAAAGGCGATGGTAATTATAGATACAAAGATGAGTTGTTGGAAGTCCCAAAAGACCAATATGACAAAGCAGTAGAACTTATGGAGGAAAAGATTAGACAAGGCAAAGTGCCGGGCGTTACAGACCCAAATGAGGCAAAAAATATTATCAAACAAGGTAGTGCAACCTACGAACAATCAAAACAATATGCTAAATTCTGCTCCAAAGAAAGCCTAAAATTTGACGCTAGAAATGGTGCAGTTATAGCTGTGGTGGCGTTTGGTGTGTCATTTGTGATAAATACAAGTATATGCTATTACAGAGAGCGCGATATAAAAAAGGCACTAAAGGAATCAATCATCATAGGGATAAGGACGGGTGGCAAGGCATTTGCTATCTATATGGTAGGAGCGCAAATGCAACGAATCCCTGCGCTAAATCAGTTTTTACAACAAGTGATAAATTTTAATTTTAATGGTAATGCAGTAGGTAGAGCACTAGCCGAAGTAGGCAAGAAAGGCGCGTCAAGCGCAGGTAAAGGAGCAGTTAATAGCGCAGCAAATAGCGCATTGCGTGGCACTATCGTAGTGGCAGCTGCGACTATGGCGGTTACTTCTAGTGTGGAGGTTGTCCAAATGATGAGAGGGCAAATCTCTGGTATGCAATGCGTGAAAAATATCGCCGTAAATGCTGGTGGTATCGCAGGTGGAGCAGCTGGAGCATTAGCTGGGGCTACTGCGCTTTCATTTATCCCCGGTGTAGGCACTATCGCAGGTGGGCTAATCGGTGGCATAGTAGGTGGTATGGGCGGTGGCGCAGCTGCCAAAAAGATTATGGATAAATTTATTGAAGATGATTTAGCCAAAAAACAACGCATATTTTTTGAACATATCATCGCACTTAGCGTTTTATTTAAGCTATCAAAAGATGAAGGAAGTGAGTTTTCGGCTATTGTAAATAAAATTTTGCAAGATGATGCGGATTTCTTTGGCAAAAAATTTAGCGTGAAAGCAATGCTACCTTATGCAAATAGCATACTTAAACCCATAGCTGTGGCTATCGTATCGCAACGCCCCAAACTGCCAAATTATGCTTTTGATAGAGATAATGTGATAGATGCCGTCATAGAGGATATAAAAGAGGCAAGTTAATATTTGCGTATAAAGTGCGAATCTAGTGCGATTTGCACTTTGAATCGCATTTTTGCGCTATTTTTTCTTTGTGTAGGCGTTTTGGAGGTCTTGGAGATTTGCGCCGTTGATAAATGAGCTAAGCGCGTTTGCGACAATCTCAAAGGTGGGTTGCAAGATTTTCATCTCATCATCGCTAAAATCGCCCAGCACAAAGTCCAAAATGGTGGCTTTGATGGATTCGCGATTCGCGCTATGGGGATTCGCACCCGAATCTATGCTTAAATCCGCCTTATTCTTTGGAGTGCCGATTCCTATGCGGATTCGCAGGTATTTATCACTCATAAGCGAATCAATCGATTTTAGCCCATTATGCCCAGCATTTCCGCCTCCAAACTTAAAGCGCACCGCCCCCAAACTCAAATCCAAATCATCGTGAATGACGGCAATATCGCTTATTTTGTAAAAATCCGCAATGCGCTTCAACGCCTCGCCTGAGGCATTCATAAAGGTTTGCGGTTTGGCAAAAATAACCTTTTCGCATTTTAAAATCTCGGCGTTAAACTTCGTATTCATTGCAAAATCGCGCGATTGTGCGTTAAAAATCTGCGAATCGCTAACGCTTTGGATAAAAAAATCTAACGCCATAAAGCCCACATTATGGCGCGTTTTGGCGTATTTTGGCGTGGGATTGCCTAAAGCTACGATGAGTTTCATTGATTGCCTTAAAGATTTATAAAAAGATTTTGGCGCGAATCGCGGTTGAAACGAGGTTGAAATGCACACAAATTTTGCCCGAATCACGCACGAATCGTGCTAGTTTCAACGCCGATTTGCATTAGATTTGCCCTAAGATTCGCGCACAATTCATGCAAAAATCCACACCGATTCGCACTCGAATCTCACTAGATTCGCCCCCAAGCGCGAATCTAAAAGCATTATTTCGCTTTGATTACCCCGACAATGGCGACATCTGGCTTTTCGATGATTGCCACATTTGGCAACTCTGGCAAATCACGCACAAGCACCGCATCGCCCACATCTAGGTTGCTAATGTCGATTTTGATATTTTCTACCAAATCTTCTGCCTTGCATTTCACGCTCACGCGCTTTTTGCTAAAGAGCAAAACGCCCTTATTTTTCACGCCCACCGCCGAGCCTTCCAAAACCACAGGGATTTTGTATTTCGCCACCACGCCTTTTTGTGCGAGTAGCAAATCGATATGCACGATTTTTGAAGTAACGGGGTCGTTTTGATATTCCAGCACTACGACATTGTAGCTTTTGCCACCGACATTGACTTCAAAGGCTAGGGATTTTTTG
>JBNMJF010000076.1:0-7765 GCA_050873665.1 Helicobacteraceae bacterium | reverse complement strand
GCTTAGGATAGAAAATTGGACGCAGTGATTGGGGTTAGATTAAATTTCTCACAAAATTCACGCTATCGACATACGCATCTGTTTTTATTGCGCAAAAGTTTATCCACAAAAAGCCTATCAAAATTCGCGCTAAACTCGCTAAATGTCGCACTTTTTTCTATAAGCGTAATAAAGCTAGAAATGCTAATGGGAGCGAGTTTGCTATCAAACTCCTTAGCGCAGAATTTTTGATAAAAAAAATTCTTAAAATATATACAATAGTTTTGTATAATTCTGTAAAAACTAGGTGAGGTGGATATGTCAGCTTCAAAATCAATACAAAGTTTTGATAATTTAGCTTTTATGTCGAGCATTGATAATCCAAAAATCGAAAAAACACAAAAATCTACGAAACAGGCAACGATTGTTTCTATGTTTTCTGGCTGTGGTGGTATGGATTTAGGTTTTGTGGGTGGGTTTTATTTTCTTAATAAATACTATAAGCAAACAGGTTTTAAACTTATTTGGGCAAATGAAATTAGCAGTGCGGCGTGTAAAACATATAGAAAAAATTTAGGTAATCACATTGTTGAAGGGGATATTAACAATGAGTTAAATAATATGCCAATATATGCGGATATTATTATTGGTGGTTTTCCTTGCCAAGATATATCTATAAATGGTAAAATGCTCGGAGTTAAAGGGGTAAGAAGTGGTTTATATATCAGCATTGTTCAGGCGATTAGGCGTATTAAGCCAAAAGTATTTGTAGTAGAAAATGTTGGTGGATTATTATTAAAACAACATAGAGATTCTCTTAATAAAATTTTAGACGATTTTTATTCATTGGGTTATAACCTTAACTATCAACCCTATAATGCTGAGTATTATGGAGTTCCTCAAACTAGACAAAGAGTTATTTTTGTTGGAACTAGAAAAGATTTAGCTGAATTTATTCCACCGAAACCTACTTGTAAAATTCCCATAAGCGCAAAAACTGCCTTGCAAGATTTAGAATCACACCCTTATGATAGGGACTTTTCACATATTTGGAGTGAGGCAAAAGCTAGTGCAGAGCAAGGCAATAGAAAATTACTCGCTGATAGGGCAGGATATACCATAAGGGCAGAATGTCATGGGAATATACAATTTCATTATTCTTTACCTAGACGAATGTCAATGCGTGAAGCAGCCAGAATACAATCATTCCCTGATAGCTTTGTGTTTCCTTGCGGATTAAGGGAGACGGAACGACAAATAGGCAATGCTGTTCCACCTGTTTTGGCGTGGCACATTGCCAACTCTATCAAATCTATAATTTAAAGTAGATAATATATGACAAAAAATGATTTTGAATCAATTTTGAATAAATGCTGTATTGAACTTACTGCAGAATCTCAAAAAAGTATATTTAAAACATCATCGCAATTTGAAAATAGGGTTAGAGAAGTATTGCATAATCTCACAAAAACCTATAAGAAGTTCAGTATTGATTTTAACCCGCATCCACAAGCATTCCCAGATATTGCTATGGGACAATATGGTGTCGAAGTAAAATTTACTCTTAATGATACTTGGCGAAGTGTTGCCAATAGTGTATTAGAAACACACCGCATAGATGAAGTAAAACATATCTATATCGTGTTTGGTAAAATGGGTGGAACACCGCAGGTGCGATGGGCTGAATACGAAAATAGTGTAATTCATGTAAGAACCTCTCATGTTCCAAGATTTGAAGTTGAATTACAACCTGATATAACAAAGCAAAAAGAATCATTATTTAAACAAATGGGAATTTCTTATGATAATTTTCGTTCGTTGCCTATGCAAGAAAAAATGCGCTATATAAGGTCTTATGCTAGAAAAATTCATCCAGATGGGCGTTTGTGGTGGATAGATGATAGAGAAGTAGATACTCACACTACGCCATTACAAGCCAGATTATATACTAATCTTAGTTTGGAAGAAAAAACTAAGCTAAGAGCTGAAGCGGCTTTACTGTGTCCTTCAATAGTAAAATCAGGTCGTTCTAAAAATAAATATGATGATATGGTTTTATATCTTTTAACATATCACGGTGTCTTATGTCATCAGGCTAGAGATTTATTTTCTGCAGGTAGCGTTGCAAATCCAAGCAACGATGATAATGGTGGAATATATATTCAAAGAGCATTAAAACTTATAGAAGACGAAATGATAGAAGCCGCATTTCGTATGGAAGACGCACTTTTTGTAGAGTATTGGGGGGAAAGCGTTGCACCCAAAGACAGAATCAAAAGGTGGTTGCAAAAAGCAGATGGTTTTGCTAAGAATTGGACTCCGTCTAAAACATTGTTTTTAGACAAATAAATCCATTCCCGCTCTGCCCATATTTGAAAACCCAAGCTGATGATTGCGCGAAATATTATACGGCGGGTCAGTTAGGATACAATCCACTTGCAAACCTTGCTTTTGCATATCCGCGACAATCTCTTTGTAATCGCAATTTGCAAAGGTAAGGTTTGGGGTTTTTAGTCGCGATGCGTCTGCCAAAGATGAGTTGCTATGTAGTTCAAAGTCAGTATGGTTTTCGCGCTTAGCTAATGCTGTTGTCATTTTGTCATTTCCATTTATTCGTGGCTTTTAGATTTTTCTTTGCTCTTGTTTTTGGCAAAATATCGCAAGAGATGTTAGCATATTTGGCTTAAAGTTTAATGCAAATATTTTTTTACGCGTATAAACGCACATAAAATTTCACGCACAAATTTTTGCAAAAATTTGCATTTTACCCCTTGACTTAGAGTTGCTCTCATCTTTTATAATTGCGTTTTTTTCCTCTAGATTCTAGAATCTAGAAGCGCAAAATCCATTATAAAAGGAGCAAGTATGAATGAAAAAACACGGCGAAATTTGCAAGGTTTCGCGCTAGGTGTAAGCACAAGTGATTTGCAAGAATCACGATGCGATTTAAGTGCAAGTGATTTGCGCGACTTAAGGCGTGATTCACAAGATACGCAAGATTCACAAGATTTGCGTGATAAAGCACGGCGGGAGTTTTTGGCTGAGTCAGCCAAAATCGCTGGAATCACGGCACTAGCCACCGCCCTGCCACTAAGCGCAAAACAAAATCAAACTAAAGGAGCAAATATGAATCTAACCACAACAGCAAAACAAAACCACGCCAAACTTTTTGGCAACATTAGCGGGGGAGTGGCAAAAACCGACCCCGAGTTTATAGAGAATTACGCGAATTTCGCTTTTGATGAAGTGTTTGCGAAGAGCAAAAGCATTGATTTACAAACACGGCTAAAGCTCATCTTAGCCGCACTTATCGCGGTTCAGGGCAAGGCGGAGTTTCGCACTATGCTTACCGCCGCGCTAAAAAACGGCGTAAATCCCACTGAAATCAAAGAGATTATTTACCAAACCACGCCCTATATCGGCATTGGCAAGAGTATGGACTTTTTGCTTTTGAGTAATGAAGTCTTTAAAGCGCAAGGAGTAAAACTCCCCCTAAAGCCACAAGGCACGACTACACGGGAAAATCGAGCCGAAAAAGGGCTAGAAGTGCAAAGGAAGTTTTTTGGCTCTGCGATTGATAAGGGCAACGCGAGTGCGCCAAATGATGAAAAGCATATCCGCAAGTTTTTAAGCGCGAATTGCTTTGGGGATTATTATACGCGCGGTGGGCTAGAGCTACACTTTAGGGAGTTGCTTACCTTTGTGATTTTGGCTTCGCTTGGTGGGGCGGATTCGCAAGTCAAAGCCCACATTCAAGGCAATCTCAATATCGGGCATAGCAGGGCGTTTCTCATTGAGGTAATCACCGCGCTTGTGCCTTATATCGGCTATCCGCGCTCTTTAAATGCGCTTGCCGCGCTTGATGAGCTGACATTGAAAAAGTAGATTTAAAAAGTAAGATTCGTGGGCGAATCATTTAAGATTCGCACACAAATCGCGCGATTCACACTAACGATTCGCGTCCTTTTAGATTCAATGCTAAATCTTTTTTGCTATAATGCGCGAATCTGATTTGTGAATCTAAAAAACGGAGCATAAAAAATGAAAAGCGATTTTTTTTAGCAACAAACGGCGTGAGTTTTTGGCAGATTCGGCTAAAATCGCTGGTGCGATGGCTCTAATAAGCGCGATTCCGCTATCGGCAGCGGGTAGCCCACAAGGAAATGCGATGAATTTTGTAACGCTAAATAACGGCATAAAAATGCCCATTTTAGGCTTTGGCACTTATAATCTGCGTGGCGCACGAGGGCAGAGTGTGATTGTAAGCGCAATCAATGTGGGCTATCGGCTAATTGACACGGCGCAAATGTATGGCAATGAGATTGAAGTCGGCAATGCGGTGGCAGCGGCGATAAACTACGGCGTCCCTAGAGAGGAATTTTTCATCACCACCAAACTTTCAAGCAATATGACTTATGATTATGTGATGAAGCGATTTGAGGATTCGATGCGGAAATTGCAGTTAGATTACTTGGATTTGTTGCTGATTCACAGCAATTATAGGAACGCAAAAGAAATGTATAGGGCGATGGTGCAACTGCATAAAGATGGCAAAATCAAGTCGCTTGGGCTTTCAAACTTTAATGCGGAGGCGTTTGGCGACTTTATCCAAAATTGCGAGATTATCCCTGCGGTGAATCAATGCCAAACCCATATCTTTTATCAGCAAAAGGCTTTGCGCGAGGCGATGAAGGAATCTGGCACGATTTTGGAGTCGTGGAGTCCCTTTGTCTCGGGGCAAAGCAACTTTTTTAAAAATCCCACACTTATGAGCGTGGCAAAAAAATACAATAAATCTGTGGCGCAAATCGCACTGCGATTTTTAATCCAGCAGGGCATAGTCGCCATTCCAAAGTCAGAAAACGAACTGCGAATGCGTGAAAATATCTCTATATTTGACTTTGCGCTAAGTAGCGAAGATATGGAAGCACTAAGCAAAATGGATACGGGCAAATCATCTTTTAGCTGGGATAGCTAGGGCGAATCCTGCGCTTATTACGCGATAAGGCGGACATAAAAATCACATTTTGTTATAATTTTGCCACAAATTTTTTAATAAAAGGTGGCAAAATGTTTTTATCAAAGTCGCAGTATTTGCGTGGGGTGCAGTGCGAAAAGTCGCTTTGGCTTTATAAATATAAGCGCGAATTGCAAGAAAAGCCCCTAGATTCGCAATTAGCAAGGTTTAAGAGTGGCAATGAGGTGGGAAAACTTGCGCTAGAGCTATTTAACTGCAAGGATAAAATCGAATTTGACGAAGGCGATTTTGGCGCAAAAATCGCTAGGACAAAAGCCCTGATGAAAAGCGGTGCGCACTCTATCGCAGAGGCGACTTTTTCGCACAACGGCGTTCTAGTAATGGTGGATATTTTGCAAATTACCCCGCAAGGCGTAATCATAAATGAAGTCAAATCTAGCACGGGACTAAAGAGCGTGCATATCGATGATTTGGCGGTGCAGTATTTCGTGCTAAGTGGCGCGGGGCATAAAGTCATCGGTGCAAATCTCGTGCATATCGATAGCGCATACACGCGCAAAGGTGCGCTTGAGGTGGAAAAGCTATTTAAGCAGGTGGATTGCTTGCAAGCTGTGGTTGAGAAGCAAAGTGAGGTGGCGGACAATCTAGCGCGATTCGAGAGTGTTTTAGATGATAGCGCGAATCCACCGCAAATCGACATAGATTCGCATTGTGATAATCCCTACTCGTGCGATTTTAAGGGCGTTTGCTGGAGTGGCGTGGCAGATGAAAATAGTGTTTTTGAGATTTCGCGCCTTGATTGGCGCACCAAATTCGCGCTCTATCATAGTGGCATTGCTCGTTTTAGCGACATTAAAGACTTTAGCGCGTTTAGCGCATCGCAAATCTTGCAAATACAATGTGCGCTAGATAACGCCACACATATCGACAAACCCGCGATTCAAGCGTTTCTAGCCACGCTACGCTATCCCGTGTATCATTTGGATTTTGAGACATTCCAAGAAGCCGTGCCTAGCTTTGACTCGCAGTGTCCGTATATGCAAGTGCCTTTTCAGTATTCGCTACATATCGATTATGGCGATAGATTCGAGCATAGGGAGTTTTTGGCGGACGCGCAGGGCGACCCTAGAGCTGCGCTTGTGGAGTCGCTTGTGCGCGACATTCCGCGAGGTGCGTTTATTTTGGCGTATAATGCGAGTTTTGAAAAGGGCGTGATGAAAAGGTTGGCTTCTACTTTCCCGCAGTATGCGGAGATTTTGGAGCATTTTTGTGAGAATACGGCGGACTTGATGACGCCTTTTGCGCAAAAGTCCTACTACCACCCCGCTATGCGCGGGAGCTACTCGATAAAGGCGGTGCTACCCGCGCTTATGCCAGAAATGGAGCAGGCGTATAAGGATTTAGAGCTAGTGCATAATGGCGGCGAGGCTATGGAGGCGTTCCCCGCGCTAAAGGCTATGGATAGGGCGAATCGCTGGGCGTATCGGCGCGCGCTTTTGGCATACTGCAAACTTGATACTTTGGCAATGGTAAAGGTGCTTGGGAAGCTACGGGAGGTGGTGGAAAATGATTAAGTTTGGTTTGATATAATTCAAATTTATAAAATCTAAGGAGTAAAAAAATGAGCAACATTGATAATTTTTTACGCAGATTCGGCGAATATTTAGCAAAGGCAAATGAAAGCAAAAAGCGCGGAAATAATGATTATAATCCGCTAAAAGCCGTGCAAAATCCATATAATGAAGTCAATATGCACAGCGGATTTATATACTCGCTACTTGATACAAACGGCGAACATTACCAAGATGATTTGTTTTTGTCATTGTTTTTAGAAGTTTTGGGGTTAAAAGAGTGGTTTGGTAGCACCACAAACGCCCAAGTGAGAAAGGAATCACAAAATATTGATTTATATATTTTTAATGACATTAAACATATCATCATTGAAAATAAAATCAAGGCGGGAGACCAGCAAAATCAAATCGCAAACTACATTGACAAAGTCCGTAACGATGGCGTAGAATATGAAAATATTTTTGTTATATTTTTGACATTGCACGATAGAGAGCCTAGCCAAAATAGTCGCACAAGCAAAGATAATAATCTTTTATGGGAAATCAAAGGCGATTTTTTGGAATCCAAAGATGGCAAAATTGGATATAAAAAGGTTTTATATAAAAATGAGATTTTAGAGTGGATAGAATCTTGCCAAAGCAAAAGTGGTGTGGGTAATATCGCAAATCTAAACTATGCATTAGAATCTTACAAGGATATAGTGCAAATTATCACAAATAAAAAGAAAAGCACAATGAGTGTGGCAGATTTTTTCAAAGATTCAAAGGATTTTGAAATAGCGTTTGAGATTATAAATAATGCCGATTTTTTCAAAGATTCAAAGGATTTTGAATTGGCATTTGAGATTATAAAAAATAGCGATAAAATCAAAGAGGTATATTTACAAAAACAAGCAATAGAATTACAAAAAGAATTAGATAAACCTAATCTTATAGATTGGAAAATATTGGTAGGAGAAGAGTGTAAATTCTTTCGTAGTTCGCCAAATACGAATTGGTGGAAAAATGTCGTGGTTTATAATAAGCAATATGAGGAAACAAAACAAACTTTTAGATATATGTTTGAAAATGAAAAAAATAAATCATTCGGAGTAAAGCTAAGCATAAGAAAAGATGAATGTTACATAAATTTTATAGATATAAATAAAGATAAAAGCGGAAATTTTGCAGACGGAATAGCTAAAAAAATTAAGGAGGTGATTTTAAAATCTAATTTTGCAAATATAAAATTTCATAG
>JBNMJF010000075.1:0-7811 GCA_050873665.1 Helicobacteraceae bacterium | reverse complement strand
AGGTAAAATTTAAAGGTAATTTTAGCTAGAATCCGCAATTTTTAAGTTTAAAATTTAGGATTTTTTGAAAGTATGGCGACTGAAAATAATATCATTACCCCGCGAGTTTTGAGCGGATTTAAAGACAGACTGCCAAATGAGGCGTTTGCCAAATATAAACTTTTGCGCCTTTTAAGCGCGGAGTTTGAAAACTTTGGCTTTATGCCGATTGAGACGCCACATTTGGAGTATGCGGACATTTTGGTAAAGCAAGGCAGCGATGAGATTCAAAAAGAACCCTACCGCTTCAAAGACCACGGAGGGCGCGATGTGGCGTTGCGATTTGACCAAACCGTGCCACTAGCGCGGTTTATCTCACAACACAGAAACGAGCTAGACTTGCCATTTAAGCGATATGCAATCGGCAATGTTTTTCGTGGGGAACGGGCGCAAAAAGGGCGATATAGGGAATTTACGCAATGTGATTTTGACTTTATCGGTAGCAATGCAATCGCGTGTGATGCGGAAATCGTGCAAGTGATTTACGCCTCGCTTGTGGCGTTAGGAATTGATGAATTTACCATTTGGCTAAATAATCGCAAGATTTTAAATGGAATCTGTAAGCATTTTGGCGTGGAGGGCGAAATAAATGCCATTTTGCGAATCATTGATAAACTTGATAAAATCGGGCAAAATGCCGTGTGTGATGAGCTTTCAAAGATTATCCCAACGCAAAAAGCAAAGGATTTACTTGAAGCCACAAGCATTAAGCAAATAGGCAATGCGGAGGAGTTTTTCGGCGAAGTGGCGCATTTAAAAAAGTGGAATGATGAGCTAAAAATCGGCATTGAAGAGATTGAGCGAGTCTATGAGATTTTGAGCGAATTAAATATGGATAGAGATTCGTATCGCGTGAATTTTGCCATAGCGCGTGGGTTAGGCTACTACACGGGCGTGGTTTATGAGACTACGCTAAATCGCCGCAAAGATTTAGGGAGCGTGTGTAGCGGTGGGCGATATGATAATCTCACTGCGACTTTTTCAAGCGAGAAAATCAGTGGCGTGGGCGCGAGTATCGGCATAGATAGGCTTTTGGTGGCGATGGGCGAGACAAAAAAACAGCCCTCCGCGCGTGTGCTTATCATCTGCCTTGATTCTAAAAATTTCCCCTACGCCTACAAAATCGCCGAATCTTTCCGCCGTAGTCGCATTCCTAGTGAAGTCTATCCCGACATTGCCAAAATCAAAAAGCCATTTTCCTACGCGAACTCCAAAGGGCACGAATTTGTCGCGGTTATCGGCGATGATGAGATTAAGAGCAATGGCATTACGCTAAAAAATATGACAAGCGGAATGCAAATGAAGGGCATTTCCTTGCTAAAAGCAATCGAGCTTTTAAGGGCGTAGGCGTGGCGTTTGTGGCGGATAAATGGCGCGGATTTTTGATAAAAGGCGCAAATTGTGATAAAAGGCGTTAGATGAAAAAAATCATTATCGGCACTAGAGGTAGCATTCTTGCGCTGTGGCAGGCGAATTTTATAAAAGATAAATTGGCAAATTTTGGCGTTGAAGCCGAGCTAAAAATCATTAAAACCACAGGCGATAAGATTTTGGACGCACCACTTGCAAAAATCGGTGGCAAGGGACTTTTCACCAAAGAATTAGAGGATAAATTGCTAAGCGGTGAGATTGATTTGGCGGTGCATTCGCTAAAAGATGTGCCTATAATTTTGCCTAGTGGCTTAAGTTTGGCTGCAATCACAAAGCGCGAAGATGTCCGCGACTGCTTTTTAAGCGACAGATTCGCTGGGCTTGAATCGCTCCCACAAAACGCAAAAGTCGGCACGACTTCACTGCGCCGTGCTATGCAAATCAAAGCCATTCGCCCTGACTTAGAAACGCTTAGTTTGCGTGGCAATGTGCAAACAAGATTGAAAAAGCTAAAAAGTGGCGAGTTTGACGCTATTATTTTGGCAAAAGCGGGGGTGAATCGCCTTAAAATCACGCAAAGCGAAGTCGCATTTATCACTCCACTAACAACAAATGCGATGATTCCCGCAATGGGGCAAGGTGCGCTTGGATTAGAGTGCAAGGAAAACGCCGAAATTACGCACATTCTCTCAAAGCTAAATGACAAAACCACGCAGATTGAATGCGAGGCGGAGAGGGAATTTGTGCGATTATGCAATGGTGGCTGTCAAGTGCCTATCGGCGTAAATGCGAGTTTGCAAGGCGATATGCTAACAATTAGCGCGATTTTGGGATTGCCCGATGGGACAAAAATTTTACGCGAATCTATGCGTGGGAAAGTGGATTTAGGCGCAGATTCGAGTATAGATTCAAGCGATTCTGGCGCGGATTCGGGCAAAGATTCAAAAGATTCAAGCATAGATTTAGCAAAAATCTTAGCGCAAAATCTCTACAAATCACTCGAATCCAAAGGCGCAAAAACGCTTTTAGATGAAGCCCTAGCGATGATAGAGGATTATTTTGGATAGAAGTTATAAAAACGCCTTTTTTTATTACTCATTTAGCGATTGCGCCTATATTGAGGGCTTGGAGACGAAGTTTCATTACTCGGCGATTGAATCTTGTGGCGAGGAATTTTACAATGCGCTTTTAGAGCGCGGGTGGCGGCGATTTGGCGAAATGTTTTTCGCGCCGTTTTGCGATTTTTGCAAAGAGTGCGTTTCGATTCGCTATGTTGTGGGCGGATTCAAACTCTCACAAAATCACAAGCGCGTCCTTCGCAACAACGCCCATATCCGCTGTGAGTTTCGGACGCCGAGCTATCACATTGACAAAGTCTCCCTTTACAACAAATATCACAGCCAAATGAATATCAAAAAAGGCTGGGAATACAATCAAGTCGATAGGGACAAATATAATTATATGTTTGTCGATGGGCGGGGAGGATTCGGCAAGGAGATTTGCTTTTTTGCGGGTGAGCGACTGATTGCTGTGGCGTTAGTAGATATTTTAAGCGCGTATAAGGCGATGAGTGCGATTTATTTTTTCTACGACCACGATTATGCGAATCTCTCACTCGGCACTTTTTCGATTTTAAAGCAATTTGAAATCGCGCGTGATTTGGGCATCAAGTATCTTTACCCCGGATATTGGATTAGGAATCATCGCTCGTTAGGCTATAAAGAGCGGTTTAAGCCGTTTGAGTATTTGGCGAATAGACCGAAGTTATACGAATCTCCCGAATGGAGGGCGTATGAATCATAAAAAAATAAAATCCGCACGAAGTGCGAATCTTTGCAAAAGTTTTTGCTACTTTTGGCTTTTGCAAAAAGTAGAATCTATACTCTCCCGTCATTGCGAGGCGAATCGTAGATTCGCCAAAGCAATCCAAAAAATCAACATAATGGAGCAAAAATGGTAAAAATCATCATCTTAGTAAAAATTATCATCTTAATTCTAGGCTTTTGCCTTGCGATTTATGGCGCATTGCATTCGACAAAATTCATCTCCACTTGCTTTGGCGTAATCGCCGATTGCAGGTTTCCTAAAATCGTGCAAAACTTCATAAATAGGCAATATGTGGCGTTTTTTAATATCAACCTAAACGAATTTCAACCGCTTGAATCTTACAAAAGCCTAAATGAGCTTTTCACGCGCGGACTGCGTAAAATGCGCGATTTTGATAAAAGCGAAAATATCATCATTTCGCCCTGCGATAGCCTTGTGATAGAGAGTGGCAGAGTTGAGGGTGGCAGAGCGTTGCAAATCAAGGGCTTTAGCTACGAAGTCGCGCCGTTGCTTGGCGTAAATGCGGTGGATTTACCGCCGAATCTTTATTATGCGAATCTCTATCTCTCACCCCGCGATTATCACCGCTACCACGCGCCTACCGATATGTTTGTCGAATCGATGGTGCATTTCAAAGGTGCGCTGTTGCCCGTGCATCAAAAGTCGCTAAACAAAAATCAAAATCTTTTTATCCGCAATGAGCGCGTGGTGCTAAATGCTAGGACAAAAAGTGGCACGAGATTGTATTTTGTCGCGGTGGGTGCGCTAAATGTGGGGAATATCGTTTTTTACATTGAGCCAAAATTGCAAGATAGTTTTAGTGGCAAAAAACAGGAATTTTTCTACAAAGAGCCAAAATTTATCCGCAAGGGAGAGGAATTAGGAATGTTTAAGATGGGTTCAACGATTGTATTGTTTATAGATTCAAGCGATTCAAGTGCGAATCTTAATGATTCAAACACAGATTCAACGCACAATATCACCATTTTCAAACAAGGCGAAAAGATAAAATTTGGCGAAGCGTTATTTAAGCTAGGCGTATAAAGGGACAAAATGCAAACAAAACTTTTAAATTATCAGCAAACCTTAAAAGACATTATCGCTAGTGGGACGGGCAATGAGCATACTTTTCGCACTGCGTTTGAAAATCTCATAAATTCGCTAAAGCCACATAGCGACATAAAAATTATCCACGAGCCAAAGGCAAAGGGACAGGGCAATATTCGCCCAGATTTTAAGGTGATTTGCCAAACGCAGGGCTATGATTCGCTTTTGGGATTTATCGAGTGCAAAAATTACGGAGCGGATTTAAGCCCACTTGTCAAAGGCAAACAGATTGAGAAATACCTAAGCGTCTGCCACAATATTATCCTAACAGATTATAATCGCTTTATTTTGCTATCTTATGACAAAATAGAGGCGGATTTGACGCTATTTAGCGACTTACAATCTACACCAAACCAAGCTGAATCCATAAAGATTCAAAATAATTTTTCGCTCCTTTTGCAAAAATTCTTTGGGACTGCCACCACAATCGCTAACAAAGATGAGTTAGTCAAAATCCTAAGCACACAAGCATTTTATTTAAGCGAAACCATTAGCAAAGAAGCGCAATTATTTAATTCGCAATTTCAAGTAAATTTCAATAAATCACTTGCGGCGTTTAATGATTTAGAAAATATTACATTTGAGTTAGTGGAATTTTGCGATATTTTGGCGCAAAGTATCGTCTATGGTATGTTTGTGGCGCATATTGAAAGCGAAAGATTCGATATTGATAAGATTCCTACCGAATCTTTTACAATGCTTTTGCCCGAGCATTTCGCCACGCTTAAAGAGTTTATTTTGTATTCGTTGCCACCTACAAATTTACCTGAATCCATAAAATACGCCTTAGAAAATATCATCAAAACCATTACGCTAATTGATAAGCAGTTTTTTAAAGGCGAGATTCGAGGCATTACGACTTATCTTTATGAGGATTTTTTGAGAGAATATGACAAATTACGCAATACGGATAAAAAGAAAAGCGGTGGCGTTTATTACACGCCAGAACCGATTGTAGATATGATTACGCACTCTATCAATGAGCTTTTGCAAAGGCATTTTGATAAAACATTTAGCGATGAGCAAGTGAAAGTGCTTGATTTTGCCACAGGCACGGGGAGCTTTTTGGAAAAAGTCTTTGAGATTATTTTAGATAATCAAAGCGAAGTTTTTACCAAAGAAACCATTATAAATAAATGTTTTAAGGATATTTATGGCTTTGAGATTAGCTTTGTGCCTTATATTGTGGCGCATTTAAAGCTAAGTGCGATTTTAAAAAATCGTGGCTTTAGCGAGTTTAAGGCGACACAAAAATTCCAAGTCTTTTTGACAAATACGCTTGATTTAAACGAAACTAGGGATACGAATCAAATATTAGTGCCTTTTGCGAATCTTAAAAATGAATGCGACACAGCAATTAGAATTAAACATAAAGATGATTTGCTAGTGATTTTGGGTAATCCGCCATATAATGTGAAGTCCAAAAATAAAGGCGTAGAGATTTTGAATCTATTGCAAAGCTATAAGCAAGGGCTAAATGAGACTAAAATCAATTTAGATGATGATTATATAAAATTCATTCGATTCGCGCAATGGAAACTCACCGAGCAAAGTCATAAGAAAGGTGTAATGGGCTTTATCACTAATAATTCCTATCTAAATGGGCGCACTCATCGCAAAATGCGTGAATCTCTAGCACAAACATTTGATGAAATCTATATCCTAAATTTGCACGGCGATAATAGTAGCACAAATAGCATAAACGATAAAAATGTCTTTGATATTCGCGTGGGCGTTTGTATAAGTATTTTTGTAAAATACAAAGATTCATCAAAGGTTAAAAACAAACTTGCCAAAGTGCATTATTTCTCTACCCAAGACAACGCAATCTTACGCAGAAATGATAAATTTGCCCTACTCAATGGCATAGCGCAAAATGGATTAGATTCCATAAAATGGCAAACTTTAACCCTTGAATCGCCATACTTTTGGTTTGTGCCAAAGGATTTTAGCAATGCGGAATATGAAAATTTTTGGGCGTTAGCTAGTGATAAGGCTTTGGGCGAATCTAAAGCAATTTTTGAAGACTATAATAGTGGCATTCAAACAAAGCGAGATGAAACAACGATTCAATTCTCAAAAAATCAAATGCAAGGAGTGTTGCGAGATTTTATTCAACTAGATAAAAACGCACTTGCTACAAAATATAACATTCGAGATTCGCGAGATTGGCAGATTGACAAAGCAAAGGCAGAAGTTATAGCAATGACAAGCAAAGAATCATCATTGCGAACGAAGCGAAGCAATTCATTAGAAAATAAAATCACACAGATTATCTATCGTCCTTTTGATTTGCGCTATACATTTACAAGTGGCAAAACGAGGGGATTTTTGGGTTATCCACGATTTGAAACAATGAAGCATTTTTTAATAGATAAAAATTTAGGGCTTTGCTTTCCAAAAACTTGCCTAAATCCAAATTTTGATTATGGAATTATAATTGATAAAATTGCTGATATTGCTCTAGGTGGCAAAAATACAGGCTCGGAGACTTATATCGCGCCACTTTATCGCTATGATGAAATAGTAGGCGACAAAGAGGGCAAAGTAAGCAAAATAGTTAAAATCCCAAACTTTACAAAAGAGTTTAGCGAATTTGCGCATAAGCATAAAGTGCTAAAAAATAAAAGCCCAGAGCAAATTTTAGCCTATATTTATGGCAATTTATATAATCCCGCCTACCGCGCTAAATATATCGAGTATCTAAAAATTGGCTTCCCGCGAATCGACTTTGAAATAAGCCAAGCCAAATTTGAAGCCTTTGCGAATCTCGGACAAAAGCTCATAGACTTGCATTTGATGAAAATAATTCCGCAAGATTCAAGCGTAGAGCTAAAATTCCGCGTGGGGGCGGACAAAAGCAACCCAAACTTTGTGCTAGATAAGCCAAAATTTGTGGAGGGCAAAATTGTGCTAAACAAAGATTTGGAGATTGTCGGTGTGAGTGCGGAAGTGTGGGACTACACGATAGGTGGCTACAAAGTGCTTGATAAATGGCTAAAATACCGCGTAGGACTAAAGCTAGAAAAAGAGGACTTTACGCACTTAGAAAGTATCGCTAAAATCTTAAAAGCTACCATTGCGATTCAGCGCGAATTAGCACAGATTTAGATTTGGCGTAAATTTGCGTGGATTCGCGCTTTTTTAGATTCGCCACCAAATGCGCCACGAATCGCGCCTAAATATCCTCCAAAATCCCCAATTCCTCGATTTTTTCCCTTATGGCTTCGTATTTGCGTAGTTTTATGTAGTTTTGCAGGTAGCTTTGCACCCAATATGGGACATTTTTGCTCGAGCCCCAATTATTCACGCTTTGCTGACTTATGCCAATCATTCCGGCGAATTCTTTTTTGCTTAAATTTGCCCGTGCTAACAATATTTTTAACTCTTTTGCGCCTAGTGCTTCCATTGAATGCTATATCAGCAAAAAATATTCCTTGCTAAAAATTTTTTATACCCTTTAGAGT
>JBNMJF010000074.1:0-7872 GCA_050873665.1 Helicobacteraceae bacterium | reverse complement strand
GTTTTATGAGTATTGAGAAAAAAAATAGCGCGAATCTGCTGATTAAAGATAAAATTAGCGCGGATTCAATCAACGCAAAACGCGCTAAAATCGCGCAAAAAATAAGCAAAAATGTCAAAATTGACGGCTTTCGCAAAGGCAAAGTGCCTTTATCGGTAATTGAATCGCGCTACAAAGAGCAAATTTTGCAAGATTCGCAAAATGAGGCACTAAATGAGTGCATAAAAGCGAGTTTAGATGCAGAAAAGATTGCGCAAAGTAGCATTATTGGGACGGCGATTTTTAGTAAATTTGACATTAAAGATGACGGCGCAATCGAATTTGAGGCGAAATTAGGCATTATGCCGACTTTTTCGCTAGATGATTTAGAAGCGCAAGTGCCAAAGCTAAATCTAAAAAATATCGCCAAAAAGGACATAGATGCGCGATTAGAAGTCTTTGCAAAAAATAGCGGAGAGTTAAAAGAAGTGGATAAAAAAATCGAAAATGGCGTAGTGGCAAATATCGACTTTGAAGGATTCATCGATGGGAGCGCATTTGATGGTGGCAGTGCAAAAGGCTATGATTTAGAAATCGGCTCTAAAAATTTCATCGAAGGCTTTGAAGATGGGCTAATTGGGCTAAAAAAAGGCGATGAGAAAACGCTAAATCTAACTTTCCCCAAAGATTATGCCGCACATTTGGCGGATAAAAAAGTGGAATTTAAAGTCAAAATAAATGCCATAAAAGAGCGCGAGAGCGCAAAAATCGATGATAATTTAGCAAAAATGGTTTTATCAAATAATGCGGAGGCGAAGTTAGAGGATTTGGAGGCGTTTGTCAAAACACAACTTGAGAGCGAAGCGAAAAACAACGCATTTAACGAGGCAAAGCCTATTTTAGTGGATAACCTCATCGCAAATATTGCCTTTGATTTGCCTGAAAATATCATCGAGCAAGAAATGGATATAATCTTTAGAAATGCCTTACAAAACCTAAAAGAGGACGAGTTAAAGGAATTGCAAAGCGACAGAGACAAGGCAAAGGCAAAGCGCGAATCCTTTAAGGGAGAGGCGGAAAAAAGCGTGAGGCTGACATTTATCGTGGATTCATACTCAAAGGCGCATAATATCGCTGTGAGCGACAATGAGCTATATCAAATGCTTTATTATGAGGCGATGATGCGAGGCAGTAATCCAAAGGATTTGGCGGAGTTTTATGAACAAAATAATATGTTCCCCGCAATAAAAATGACGATTTTAGAAAATAAGGTTTTGAATCATATTTTAGAGGCGAAATTGGCGAAAGATTCGGGCGGTGGCGCGAAAGATTCGGGCGAATCTAAAGGCGAATCCAAAGCCGAATCTAGCGATTCAAAGGCGGAAAAGGCAGATTCAAAGCCAAAAAAGCGCGAATCTAAAAAAAGATTCAAAAGAATAGGTGGCTTACAATGAACTACATTCCTTATGTGATTGAGCGGACTAGCAGAGGCGAACGAAGCTACGACATTTACTCCCGCCTTTTAAAAGACCGCGTGGTGATTTTAAGTGGCGAGATTGATGATATGATGGCAAGTTCGATTATCGCGCAGTTGCTGTTTTTGGAGGCGGAAGACCCGCAAAAAGATATTTTTGTCTATGTCAATTCGCCCGGTGGCGTGATTACGAGCGGTTTAAGCATTTATGATACGATGAATTACATTAAGCCAGATATTTCCACCATTTGCATAGGACAGGCGGCGTCTATGGGCGCGTTTTTGCTTAGCAGTGGGACAAAGGGCAAACGATATGCTTTGCCAAATGCTAGGATTATGATTCACCAGCCTTTAGGCGGAGCGAGAGGACAAGCGAGTGATATTGAGATTCAAGCAAAAGAGATTTTGTATCTTAAAAACGAGCTAAATAAGATTTTGGCGAAAAACACGGGGCAAAATATCAAAAAGATTCAAAGCGACACGGACAGAGACTTTTTTATGAGCGCGAAAGAAGCGAAAGATTATGGTATAATTGACGATGTGTTAGGTAAGAGCCTAAAATGATTTTTGGATTACAGCAATGATTAGATTACAAAAAAATGAAAGCGACATTGATGAGATTTTGCAAGGCGATGCGATGCCTAGCGATTCGGGCGAATCTATCGGCGAATCGCCCCCAGCGGACACACAATCCCAAAGTGTAAGCATTGAGAATTTTTCTACCGAAGTTTTTAGGACGCTTTTAGCCAAGCAAGTTGCGCCACTCCCGCTAAACTATCAAACCTACTTTGAGACGCTTTTAAACACCAAAGACATTGAATTTCAAAAGAAAATCCACGAGCTTATGGAGTCCGCCGATGACCACAGCGATGATGAGCGCAATATCACTTTTGAGAAAAGCATTCACTCGGCGTTTGCAAACACGCGCGACATTATGAAAAGCACTTCGGCGATTTATAAAAATTTGGTGATTATGAATGACATTGAAAAAAAATGGTCGCTAGAGCTAGAAAGCGAAAATCCAAACACTTCAAAATATATGCAGGATACCAAAAATATCCAGCACCAAATCGATTCGCAAATCAATCAGCTAAAGATTTTATATCAAAAATCCTGCAAAATTTTGGAAAATATCAACACAAATACAATGTATGACTCCAAATTCAACACCTACAACAAGCGATATTATATTTATTTGGTGCAAAATGAGCAAAAAATGGTGGAGAAATTCGCCCACACAAGCACAATCATAATGATGTCGCTTCCGCTTGGCGTAACGCGCTATTTGCAAAATGACCAAACCACCGCGCTAATTGTGATGAAAACCGTTGCCAAACTTTTGCTAAAAACCTCGCGCCGTAGCGATATAATCGGCTATGTGGGCAATGGCATTTTTGGAATGCTACTCAAACACTCAGACTTATTTAGCACGCAAAAGGCGAGTGAGCGGCTAATTGACTTGATGAAAAATACCAATGTTTTTTTGGATAAACGCGAGATTCACTTGGATTTGAATATAGGGATTTCTAAGCTAAAGCCAGAGCGAGGCGCAGAGGATAGCCTAAACTGCGCTATAAACGCACTGCGCAATGCGCAAAAGAGTAATGTGCCGTATATGATTTATGCAGATGACAAAGAGTAAAAGTGCGAGTGTCTTTTGCGCGTATTTGCGGGATTCTGCGCACTCAACTGCTCAATGGACTTTATGTCCTATTTTCGCAGTTTCGTGCTTGAAAACCCACAAATCCATCGCAAAATACTTCCGCACTTGGCACTTGAATCGTATAAATTCCGCCATTACTTCGATTGTAATTTGTGCTTTGCGCGAATCGCTTGAATTTTGCGAATCTAGCTCGAATCTAAAATTCCATCATTGTGATAGCGTAACGATATAGCAAACTTTTGCTCTCTCTATCGTGTGGTAGGCGTTTTTGAAAATCACTTCGCCATTAAAATTTTCTTTGATAAAGTCGCAAATGTCGGTTTCGTTTAGATTGTATGGGGCGTTTAAGTGCTGTAAGCGCGAGTAAAAATGGTAGTAATATTCCGCTGGGTCTTTGACTAAGCGCGTATCGCCGTATTTTTCGGCGAATCGCTTTGTAACCGCAGAATAGCCTAAGTGAATCTTTAGATTTACCATTGCATCTTTTGGGACTTTGTCGCTTAGGTCTTTTAGCAATAATTGCGCTCTAAAATCCAAATATTCATCTTGTTTTTTAAGCGCATTGCCGTAGATATTAGCAAAGCTGATTAGAAAATATGCGGTGATTATGGCGATTGTGGCGGATACATAACGAATCGTCATTGCGAAAAAATTTTGCGTAGCAAAATTTTTGTGGCAATCCACATTTGCAATACAAAGTATTGCTACAAACGCATTGAATCCATAAAACGCCCTTGGTTCAAATAACGGCTTTTGTAGCACCAAATAAAGCCCATAAGATAGGCAAATGCCAAGTGCTAAAAATAAAATCGCACCACAAATTGCAATGATTTTATTGCGATTTGTGCGAATTGCCATATTTATCACAAAAAGCAAAGCACTTAATGCCACTAGCCAAATATATGGCGTTTGCTTAAAATCGTTAAAAATCGTGCTTAGATATGTCGCTAGATTCGCCCAAATATCCGCAAAAAAAGTCGCCCCAAGCACAATCATCGCATCAGATGCGTAGGCATTACTAGAAATAGGCTCTATAAGGACAAGTTTGTAAATCGCACTTGCGATGATGAGATTCGCCCCACAAATCGCCAAAAATATCGCACTCTCTTTAAAATTTCGCCCCTCCAAAAAATAAAGCGAAAACGCAAAATATAAACTTAAAATTATATATGTCCCATTTGCCGCTTGATATGTCATAAACATTAAAATTAGGCAAATTACGCTCACCGCACTAAAGATTCGCTTATTTTCTTTAAATAAAAACGGCGCAATGGCTAAAAATAGCGCGAATCCCATTGTAAGCGAATCAAATTTATATGATAGATTTTGCAAAAAATGCGGACTTAAGCCCAAAGGCAAAGACGCCACAATGCCAAGCAAATCAAACTTCCCGCGAATCAAATAAATTAAAATAAGCGATGACGCCACCACCAAACACACGCCCAAAATCTGCAACAACGGAGATGAATCCACCGCGCCTTTCCCAAGCGTAGCCAAATCATTTAGGATAAAAGTCGCCAAATATCGGCTATTGTGGTTCCAGCTCATATCCATTACGCTCGTTTTCCAATCATCGTTATAAAAAATATCCCCACGAATTAGCGCAAAAAGCGCGATTGCATAAAGCGCAAATCCCCAAAGAAACGCATTTTTGATTTTTGGCGCGTTGATAAAGTCCCGCACAATCGCTATCATCTCATTCCACGCGCTTATATATTTCTCCATTTTGCCACCCCTATTTTATCGTAACGGCGTAGCACGATTTCACGCGCTCTATTGTGTGGTAGGCATTTTTTAGCACCACTTCGCCACTAAAACGCGCCTGTATGTAGTCGCATAATTCCTCTTGGCTGTCGTTGTAACGGGCATTTAGATGCTGCAATCGCCAGTGAAAAAACCAATCATTGTCCGCCACTTTGGGGACTAAGCGTGAGATTGCGCCGTATTTTTCGGCGAATCGCTTCGTAACCGCAGAATATCCTAAGTGAATCTTTAGATTTACCATTGCATCTTTTGGGACTTTGTCGCTTAAGTCGTTTAGCAATAATTGCGCTCTAAAATCCAAATATTCATCTTGCTTTTTAAGCGCATTTCCGTAGATATTGGCAAAGCTGATTAGAAAATACGCGGTGATTATGGCGATTGTGGCGGAAGTGTAACGAATTATTTTATAAATTGCGTTTGATTTGGCATTTTCTACGCTAGGAGCAAATTCTAATATCGTAGATGAATTTTTAGGGTTGTGCGAGACGAGCGAATGAGACGCACTTGGTGTGCGTTGCAGTGAGCGAGACGAAGCACTCCCTAAAAAGTCGCTACGAGATGAATTTGCAATGCAAAGCACGGCTATAAATGCGTTGAATCCATAAAAAACTCGTGGCTCAAATATTGTCATCTCTAACACCAAATAAAGCCCATAAGATAGGCAGATTCCAAGTGCTAAAAATAAAATCGCACCGCAAATTGCAAGTATTTTATTGCGATTCGTGCGAATCGCAATATTTACCACAAAAAGCACAGCGATTAAAGCCACTAGCCAAATATAGGGCGTTTGCTTAAAATCATTAAAAAGCATAGTTAGATATGCGCCTAGATTCGCCCACACACCAAGCAAAAGATTATCAAGCGGAAATGCCTTGTCCGAAGTGTATGCGATGATAAATTCGCTCACAGGCTTTGCAATGGCAAATCGATAAATCAAAGTCGCCAAAATGAGATTCGCCACACAAATTGCCAAAAATATCGCACTCTCTTTAAAATTTCGCCCCTCTAAAAAATAAAGCGAAAACGCAAAATATAAGCTCAAAATTATATACGCCCCATTTGCCGCTTGATATGTCATAAACATTAAAATAAGGCAAATCACGCTCACGGCAACAAAGATTCGCTTATTTTCTTTAAATAAAAACGGCAAAATCACAAAAAATAATGCGAATCCCATCGTAAGCGAATCAAATTTATATGATAGATTTTGCAAAAAATGCGGACTTAAGCCCAAAGGCAAAGACGCCAAAACGCCAAGCAAATCAAACTTTCCGCGAATCACATAAACCAAAATAAGCGATGACGCCACCACCAAAGCCACGCCTAAAATCTGTGGCAGTGGCGACATATCCATCGTTCCCTTGCCAAATGATACAATATCGCTTAAAATAAAAGTCATCAAATAGCGACTAAAGGTATTTGCGTTGCTGTGGTCGCTTATGCTATGCTGAAAGTCGTCCATATAGTAAATATCCCCGCGGATTAGCGCAAAAAGCGCGATTGCATAAAGCGCAAATCCCCAAAGAAACGCATTTTTGATTTTTGGCGTGGCGATAAAGTCCCGCAAAATCGCTACCATTTCGCGCCAAAAACTTAGATATTTTTCCATTTTCGCCCCAAAATCCTAATTTATCGTAACGATATAGCACGATTTCACGCGCTCTATTGTGTGGTAGGCGTTTTTAAACACCACTTCGCTACCGAAATTTTCCTTGATAAAATGACACATTTCGCCATTGTTGAGATTGTAGGGCGCATTCAAATGTCGCAACTTCATATTAAACCAAAAATCATCTATTTTCGCTAACTGCGGTATCACCAAATAAAAGCCGTATTTATCGTAAAATCGTTGCGCCACTTTGGCATTGCCGATTTTGCTAATATCTACGGCGATAGTCGCATTTGGGGGAATCGCATTGCTTAAATCGCTCAAAAGTAGTTGCGCTCTAAAGTCTAAATATTCATCTTGCTTTGTAAGCGCATTGCCGTAAATATTGGCAAAGCTGATTAGAAAATACGCCATAATTATGGCGATTGCAATGGATACATAACGAATCGTCATTGCGAAAAAATTTTGCGTAGCAAAATTTTTGTGGCAATCCACATTTACAATGCAAAGTATCGCTACGAGTGCGTTGAATCCATAAAAAGCCCTTGGGTGAAAAAGTGGTTTTTCTAACACCAAATAAAGTCCATAAGATAGGCAAATACCAAGTGCTAAAAATACAATCGCGCTACAAATGGCAGTGATTTTATTGCGATTCGTGCGAATCGTAATATTTATCACAAAAAGCAAAGCGATTAACGAAACTAGCCAAATATAGGGCGTTTGCTTAAAATCATTAAAAATCGTAGTGAGATATGCGGATAGATTCGCCCACGCACCAAGCAAAAGATTATCAAGCGCAAATATCGCCACACCAGCAGAAATATCATTTATGATAATCCTATAAAGCAAAGTCGCCAAAATGAGATTCGCCACGCAAATCGCCAAAAATATCGCACTTTGCTTAAAACTGCGCCCCTCTAAAAAATACGCGCTAAACACAAAATATAAGCTCAAAATTATATACGCCCCATTTGCCGCTTGATAAGTCATAAACATTAAAAGCAAAGAAATAATGCTCACCGCAACAAAGATTCGCTTATTTTGTTTAAACAAAAACGGCGCAATCCCAAAAAATAGCGCAAATCCCATCGTAAGCGAATCAAATTTATATGATAGATTTTGCAAAAAATGCGGACTTAGCCCCAAAGGCAGACTTGCCACAATGCCAAGCAAATCAAACTTCCCACGAATCACATAAATCAAAATAAGCGATGAAATCACCACAAGACACGCGCCTAAAATCTGTGGCAGTGGCGACATATCCATCGTTCCTTTGCCAAGCGTTAGCGCGTTTGTCAAAATAAATTTATTCACATATCTACTAAAATAATCCCCGCCATAATCGCTAATCGCGCGATTTAAATCATCAGCATAATAAATATC
>JBNMJF010000073.1:0-7992 GCA_050873665.1 Helicobacteraceae bacterium | reverse complement strand
CCTTGATATTGACAGGATAAAACGCACCCTCCACCTCAAAACTAAAATCCACCCAATCGCGCATATTAGGGCGATTTATCGCAAAGTTTGCTTCTAGCAGATTAAAAATCTCATCTTCGTTAAACGCAGAATTTATGCGCCCATCTCGGCTACTTCTACTTAAATGTAGATTTTGCCTTTGCAAAAACGCAACCATTTCACAAAGCAAATTTGGCAACTCTTGCATAAATACCCCTTAGATTTCCCTGCACTCCCATTCGGGGTAAAATTCGCGGATATAGGCATTTAGCGCGATTTCTTGTGGCGTGTATTTTCGCCCCGATTCTACGATTTGCCCCTTTGAATCACTATCATTTTCAAGCACCTCTACAATCATACCAGCCCCAAGTGTGGCATTTGTGTATTTATCGATGATGATAAAGCTCCCTGCCACGCGGTTATTGTTATAAGATTCAAGCCCCAAAGCCCTATCAAACTTCACCACACACCGCGCTATATCATTTAGGTGCAGATTGTGCGCGGGGTGCTCACTAAAGTCGTTAATGTCCTTTTTATACACGATTTTTTCCACACTGCCTTTTAGTGTGGAAGTCGCGCGTTTGATGACATAGCTAGATTGCAGCTCCATTGCTACCTCATCAAACCACACAATATCCGCCACCACGCATTTTCCAAGCCTAAGGCTATGCCCCTTTTGCGCGATTATATAGCCACGCGTTATGTCAATCTCATCTTCTAGCACAAGCGATACACTTTGTGGGAATCCAGCGCGTTTTACCGCACCCAAAGCCTTTTTATCAAACTTTTTGCAATCCAAATCCGCAATCTCTTGGCTGACAATCGCCTTAACTTTGCTTACCTTATTTGAGGGCAAGACAACTATGCTATCGCCCACTTTAATTTCGCCACTTTCTATATTGCCACAAAATGCGCGGTAGTCAAGATTGGGACGATTGACATACTGCACGGGCAAGATAAAATTTTCCCCGCTTTGCTTGTGAATCTTAGCGTTATCCAAAATCTCCATTAGGGAGAGCCCCTTATACCACGCGATTTTTTGGCTTTTATGCAAGATATTTTCGCCATTTAGCGCGGAAATGGGGATAAAGTCAAATGTAATGTCGCCATTATAGGCAAGTTGCGGGATAATTGCCTTGTAATCGCGCACGATATTTTCAAAAACTTCTTTAGAGTAGTCCATCAAATCCATTTTATTCACCGCCACGATTATGTGCTTTATGCCTAGCAAACTCACAATGTAGGAGTGTCGTTTGCTCTGCGTAAGCACGCCTTTACGCGCATCAAGCAAAATCACCGCAATATCTGCCGTGCTCGCACCTGTCGCCATATTGCGCGTGTATTGCTCGTGTCCTGGCGTATCGGCGATGATATATTTGCGCTTGTTCGTAGTAAAAAAGCGATACGCCACATCAATGGTAATGCCCTGCTCACGCTCACTTGAAAGCCCATCGACTAAAAGCGCAAAGTCTAGCCCACCGCCTTGAGTGCCCATTTTCGCGCTCTCTTTTTCAAGCGCGTTTAGCTGGTCTTCAAACAACGCCTTTGAATCATAGAGCAATCGCCCAATAAGCGTGGATTTGCCATCATCTACGCTTCCGCAAGTGATGAATCGGCAGAGTTCCTTATTTTGGTGCGTGGTTAGATATTCGTGTAATTCAAGCTTTTTCATTAAAAATAGCCCTCCTGTTTTTTCTTTTCCATACTTGATTCCTCATCGCTATCAATGAGCCGTCCTTGCCGCTCACTCGTATTTGCAAGGAGTAATTCCTCGATGATTTTTTCTAGTGAATCTGCGCTTGATTCAATCGCGCCTGTAAGCGGATAGCACCCAAGTGTGCGGAATCGCACCATTTCTTTACGCGCATTTTGGGCTATGTCTTTGGGGACGCGCTCATCATCAATTAGAATCTTTGTGCCTTTATACGCGCTTACAAGTCGCTCTTTGGCGAAATATAGGCTAGGAATGGGAATGTTTTCTAGCAAAATATATTGCCACACATCAAGCTCCGTCCAATTACTAAGCGGAAAAACGCGAATAGATTCGCCCTCTTTGTGGCGTCCGTTGTAGAGATTCCACACTTCGGGGCGTTGATTTTTAGGGTCCCAGCGGTGATTTTCATCGCGGAATGAATACACGCGTTCTTTTGCCCGAGACTTTTCTTCATCGCGCCTAGCCCCGCCAAACACCGCGTCAAATTTGTATAAATCTAACATTTGCTTTAACCCTTGCGTTTTCATAATGTCCGTGTGCATTGCACTTCCGTGCGTGAATGGCGAAATGTTGATTTTCTCGCCCTCAGGGTTGCTATACACGATTAGCTTCATACCCACTTCCTTAGCGCGTTTGTCGCGAAACTCAATCATCTCGCGGAATTTCCACTTCGTATCCACATGCACCAGCGGAAACGGCGGGACAGCGGGATAAAACGCCTTTTGAATCAAATGCAAAAGCACCGAGCTATCCTTGCCAATGCTATACAGCATAGCAGGATTGCTAAACTCCGCGATGACTTCGCGGATAATGAAAATCGATTCAGCCTCTAAAGCCTTTAAATGCGTGGTTTTGTTCATTTATCTTTCTCCTTTGGTTAAATTAAATAATCCTAAACTTCGCGCTGTTTTTGATAATTTACTCAATTTTCAAAAGTTTTTTGAGAAAATTTAAAAAATACTCTTTTGTGGCTTTGCTAGTCTTTTTTAAGTATCTCTCCACCACTCTTTTGCCGTCATCTGAATCGGCTATTTCTATCACTCTACCCGTTTTATCATAAATCCACCTATCTCTATCTGGGCGATTGCAGACTTGGCATTGCGGGATAATATTGCCTATTTCTAATGGCAAGGCGGGGTTTATATGTCCAGCTTGGAGCTTTGTAGCCTCATTTTTTCTTATATTATGCGGTTTGCCTTCGATTGAGCCACAAGTAGCACATTTATAATCATAAGACTTTTTAAGAGTTTCAAAATCGCTAACTTCGATTCCACTTCGTCTATCTGGGTTAAACGTTGGATAAGGATTTTGCAAATCTATCAATTTATAAAATCCTGCTGGTATTTTTTCGTTTATATCGCCTCTTGTGCCAGATATAATATTATAACCACTTTGTTTGCTTAAGTGCCTTGCCTGTTGCACATCACTAGTTTGTGGATAAAATTCTCTTATAAATGCGGTAAGTTCTTGCTTTGAAATAGCTTTAGTGTGTGGATAATCCTTTGCTAAATAAATCAAAACAAGTGCGTCTTTTGTATATTTGCCGTCTTTATTTTGTAGATTTATAAATTTAACTTTATGTTGCTTTAAATATTTTTCGTAATGAGAAACAATAATATCATAAATTCGCAAAATCTCATTTTCACTCATTTTATAAACCTTTAGTTTGACTTTTAAGGCTTTGATTTATCCTGTTTTGTGCAATATCAAAGTATTTTTTTTCTATCTCAAAGCCAATAAATTTGCGATTATTTTCAAGTGCTGCTATACCGTGTGAGCCACTACCAAAAAATGGGTCTAACACGATTTGCCCCTCTTGTGTAAAAAGCCTTATTAAATGCGAAATAAGTTTTATGGGTTTTTGTGTCAAATGCTCTATTTTTTCTTTATTATCTTTTTGTCGTTCGTGCTTTGAGATTTCCATCACATTGCTAGGAAATCCGCCATCTAAACTTTCTTTGCTATCAATAAGACCTAATTTATACATTTGATAATTTTGCACAAAAGTGCCAATTTTAGGTTTTTGAGCCAAAACCATAGGTTCGATTCGTGGCTTTAGTTGTGGTGTTTTTAAATATTGCATTTCGTTGATTAAAGATTCCTTTTGGGATTTACTTAAATGTTTGTCTTTCTTAATGAAATGTATTTGCGAAAATGCCTTTGCTTGTCCTTCATATTTCCAAGCTAACATATCGCGAATCTCAAAACCAGCCAAATCCAAGCTCATAGCCATTCTATGATACAATCTCGCTTGTGAAAATACCACACAAAATCCACCCGGCTTTAACACACGAAAAAATTCTATCGCCAATGGATTCATAAAATTTTGCAATTTTACGCCCTGCATTCTATCGAACTTCATACCAATAGGCAATCCACCAATCACACCAGACTTGCTTACTTTTTTAGATAGTGTGATATCATTCCACCCACTGTCCATTCCGTCAATAAAATATGGCGGGTCAGTAACTATAAAATCCACACTTTCATTATCTAATCGTTTTAAGCCACTTTGACAATCCTCATTGAAAATCTGCACAGCTTTTGTCGTAGGCTCATAAATCTGTAAATAAGCTAATTTGTGCTCTACTTTTGGTGCGACAAAGTTTGCTACCATTTATACTTCCTAATTTAAATTTCGCATTATCCCGCATTTTATCATAGATTCGCATAAAAATTTTGCCGAATCTATGGCATTCTACTGCTAGATTCATCTTTGATGTAATCCGCATTCTTTGTGGTCGGGGTTTTCCCACCACCACCGCCCCGCGCGAATATCTTCGCCCTCTTTTATGGCGCGAGTGCAAATTGAGCAACCAATACTACTAAAACCGCGCTCATACAGCGTGTTTATAGGGAGATTGTGTGATTTGGTATAATCCCACATTTTTTTGTCTTCCCAATCAAACAGCGGATTGATTTTAGTGAGCGCAAAATTTTTATCCGCCTCTACTAATTGCGTGTCGCTACGCGTGATTGATTGAGCGATTCTTATGCCACTAATCCACGCCACTTTCCCACTAAGTGCGAGTTTTAATGGCTCGATTTTACGCACAGCACAGCATTTTTTGCGCTTTTCTACACTTTCGCGAATCCCCCACTCACCTAGTTCATTTTCTAGCTCTAAAATCGCCGAATCACTCGCAAAATATGGCTTTATCTCTATATCAAAAAAGCGTGAAACCTCCGCTTGATACGCCAAACTTTCAGCAAAAAGTTTTTTAGTATCTAGCGTAAAAACCTCGAATTTCTCCCTATCAATCCCCGCTTTTAGGGCTAAATCAAGTGCGATTGTATCCTCGATTTGGTGCGAAAAGGCTAGGGCGATTTTGCCCTCGTTTTTACCCTCACTCTTTTTTTGAAACTCACTTAAAACCTCGCGCAAACGCGCAATATCGCTACTATATGACATATTCACTCCAGCTTTGCTCATCGCTACGATAAGCCTTAAGATTTAAGAAATTTACATAAATATTTTTCGCTTCCCTTTGGCGAATCTCATTTAGCGTGGCTTTATCAATCTGCACTTCCACAATCTGTGCGTTTTCGCCCTCATCGATTTGCACTTCTAGGATAATCCTTTGCCCTAAGATTCGATGATGTAAGATTTGCCCCTCGTGTGAGCCATATTTTTTGGTAAATGAGATTTCAATTTCATTCGGACGGACAAAAAATGTCTCGTGTTCTCCGCTCTCTGTTACTAGCATACCCTCTTTGATTCGCGCTTTAAAGAGATTGACATTGCCTAAAAAGCTATACACAAAGGGATTTGCGGGGTGTTCATAGACAGATTCGGGCGTGCCTACCTGCTCGATTGCCCCACTATTCATTATCACAATCTCATCGCTTAGCTCCAAAGCCTCCTCTTGGTCGTGCGTAACAAAAATGCTAGTGATATGAATCTCATCGTGCAGTCGCCTTAGCCATTTGCGTAAATCCACGCGCACCTTTGCATCAAGCGCACCAAATGGTTCATCAAGCAACAAAATCTTTGGCTCAATCGCCAAAGCACGAGCGAGTGCCACGCGTTGCTTTTGTCCGCCACTAAGTTCGCTTGGGTAGCGTTTAGCTAGGGATTCTAATTGCACCATTTTTAAGAGTTCCATAACCTTTGCTTTAATCGCCTCTTTGCTTGGACGCAATGCTTTGGGGCGCACTTTTAATCCAAAGGCGATATTTTCAAACACGCTCATATGCTTAAAAAGCGCGTAGTGCTGAAATACAAAGCCAATACCACGATTTTTAGGGCTTTGCTTGGTAATATCCTCGCCAAAAAATCGCACTTCGCCACTATCGGCGGATTCAAGCCCTGCGATGATTCGCAAAAGCGTGGTTTTCCCGCTACCGCTTGGTCCTAAAAGCGCGGTTAGTTTGCCCTCTTTTAGCGTGAGATTGATATTTTTTAGCGCGTCAAAATCATCGAATCGCTTCCGTAAATTGCGTATTTCTATGCTCATTTTTTTCTCCTTATTGTCTCTCATATTTTTCAATGATAAATTTTAGCACCAAAGCTATGATTGAAAGTAGGCTTAACACACTAGCCACCGCAAAAGCCGCCGTGTAGAGATAGTCATTGTATAAAATCTCAATATAAAGTGGCATTGTGGTGGTAAGCCCGATGACTTTGCCACTCACCACCGCTACCGCGCCAAACTCGCCAATCACTCGCGCATTTGTTAGCACGATACCATAGAAAAGCCCCCATTTGATATTTGGCAAAGTTACTTTAAAAAAACTTTGCCAACCATTCGCGCCAAGACTTATGGCGGCTTCCTCCTCATCTTTTCCTTGCTCTTGCATTAGGGCGATGAGTTCCTTTGCTACAAAGGGAAAGGTTACAAAAGCACTTGCTAAAATTATGGCAGGGAGTGCGAAAATGATTTGAATATCATATTTGGCTAAGATTTCGCCAAAAAAGCCACTATTGCCAAAGAGTAGCACAAAGCAAAGCCCCACAATCACAGGCGACACCGCGAAAGGAATCTCAATAAGACTTGCAAGGATAAATTTGCCACGAAACTCAAATTTCGCAATAGCATAAGCGATAAACACGCCAAAAATCGCATTAAGCGGGACGACAATGGCTACGCAAGTAAGCGTGAGGCTAATGGCTTTAAGTGTGTATGGATTACTTAATGCTTCCCAATACACGGCGATTCCCTCGCTAAATGCCTCGATAAATACTATGATTAAAGGCAATGCCACCATAATGCCTAAAAAGACAAAGCTAATGGCAATGGCGATATATTTTAACGCTTTTGGCTCGATGCTATTTCTCATACGCGCTTCCTCCACTGCCCTAGTAAATTTATGGCAAGTAAAATCACAAATGCCACGCTAATCATAAATACGCCAACCGCGCTACCGCCTAAATAATCAAATGAATCCAACTTTTTTACGATAAGCAAAGGCAAAATTTCGCTCTCAAACGGGATATTGTTTGAGACAAAAATCACCGAGCCATACTCGCCAAGTCCCCGCGCAAAAGCTAGGGCGAATCCAATAAGCGCAGAGGGGAGCAAAGAGGGCAAAATCACAAAATAAAAACTTTGAGTAAAATTTGCCCCCAAACTTGATGCTGCCTCTAAACTCTCTTTGTCTAAGTCCTTGATTACAGGCTCTAGCGTGCGAATCACAAAGGGAATCCCCACAAACACCAAAGCCACCACCACCGCAAAGAAACTTTTGCCCTCTAAGTCAATGTGAAAAGCCAAAAATGCCTTGCCTATTATGCCATTGCTTGATAACAAAAAAGCTATGGCAATCCCTGCCACAGCGGTGGGTAGCGCGAAAGGTAAGTCGATTAGTGCTTCTAAGATTTTCTTACCAAAAAAATCATATCGCGCTAAACTCCACGCCACGATAAAGCCAAAGATTAGGTTAATCAAAGCCGCTAGTAACGCCGTAAGGAGCGAAAATTTTAACGCGCCAATCACTTGCGTATCGCTGATGATTTCCACAAACTGCGCCCACTCCAACTTAAAGCTAAAGGCAAAAAGCGCGATTAGCGGGATTAGCACTAAAAGGCTAAAATAAGTCATTCCAAGCCCAAAGCTAAGCCCAAAGCCTTGCAAAATCGAGGGCTTTTTGTAAAAGATTTTTTGTAAGGTTTTCATTTATCACTTGCTCTTTTTGATAGTCTCAAAAATCTTATCAAACTCGCCATTATCACTAAAATGTTTCTTTTGAGCCGCACTCCACCCACCAAAACTATCGATTCGCACGAGATTTAGATTTGGAAAAGTCGCGCTGTATTTTTG
>JBNMJF010000072.1:0-8011 GCA_050873665.1 Helicobacteraceae bacterium | reverse complement strand
ACTTTCTCAAGCGTGATGATTTTATCGCTTAAATATTTATCAAAGACAGCGTTTCGCGCCTTTTTTGCGAGTGGCTTTGAATGGGATAAAAATGCATAAAAACTGCAAAATCACCCTTTTGGTTAGAAAAATCGCGTATTCTAGCATTTGAAAACTCCGTTTGTTGTGATTTAAAAAACTCGTATTGTAGCAAAAAATCGCCATTAAATCTAAAAACTTCATCATTTCCCAAACATCATCAAAATTATTTCCCATAAAATTTCTAGTAAAAATTACATAATTTTAAAAAAAATTTATTTATTGTTTAAAAGCCTATATTGTGTGGATTCGTAAGTGAGTTTGTGTAAAAAATGTGGATTATTAACAGCATTCTTTTATTTATTAACACAAAATTAACATATTAGTTCTATTATTCCAAATGCCGAAAGGCAACTTTAGATTATCGCTAGAAATAGTTTGATAGTTTAAAGCGTTATTACACTTGCAAATGTCAATGGAGAGCTGAATCTAATTAAAAATCCATATTTGAGAGAGTATGGTATCATTTTTGCAATAATGTAGATTTAAGTCATATATGTCTTCTGTGTCTATGTTTTTAAGAGATTATGAAGTAACCCCTCCAAAATAAATTTGTAATCTTTAGAAAGCCCTTTTTAGTAAGTATTCAACTTTTAGAATGGTAATTAACCTATCTTTTTGTTTTCCTATCCCATAAATTAGGTCAGCTTCTTCATTGAGCGTTTCAGGTGTAGGCTCAATATCCGTTTCGTTAATCTTAATCGCCTCAGTTAGCTTATCAATCACGAATCCAGCCACTTCATCATTGTGCTTAATCACAATGTAGCGCGTATCTTTGTTTTGCTTAATGATAGGTAGCCCAAATTTGGCGCGTAAATCAATCAGCGGATAGACATTGCCACGCAAGTTAAAAACGCCTAGCACATAGTTTGGAGTGCCGGGGACGCGCGTGTATTCGATGGGCTTTTCAATGGTTTGAATATCCAAAATCGGCACGGCAAATTCCTCGCTCCCCACTAGGAATCCAACGACTTGTAGTATGTCCTCTATCTGCTCTTCTCCGCTGTCTCTTTGTGATTGCGCTCTAAATAAATCTTTCATTTTGTCGTCATTCATTGCTTTTCCTTTGTATTGATTTATGCTTCTTTAATGTTAAAGTTGATATTTCGCTTGACTATATTCATCAAATATTCCGCAGAATACGGCTTTGTGATATATTCTGTCATACCTGATTCAACGCCTCGCATTCTATCGCCCTTGCTGCTTCGGCTCGTTACGGCAATTAGCGGGAGATTTTTGAATTTATTATATTTGCGAATCTCATTTGCCAAAGTGTAGCCGTCCATTCTAGGCATTTCTATATCCACAAGCACCGCGTCTATGCCTTGCTCTCCATTTTTGATAATATCTAATGCCTCTACGCCGTCTTTTGCCTCGATAATCGTTACGCCAAGCGGTCCTAAATATTTTTTGATGATTGCTCTATCCACTTGGCTATCATCAACTGCTAGGACTACATAATCGCTTGGCTTGGTTTTTTCTGTGGTCGCCGTTGCGTCCTCTTGCAAACTACTAACCGCGCCTTTTACGCCTTTTGCCATATGCATCATACCGCCGACATCGACAATAAGCGTGATTTTGCCATCGCCTCGCACGGTCGCACCTGCGATGCCCTCCGTGCCTTTTAGATAATATCCTAGCGATTTGATTACCACTTCCTCTTGCCCGACTAGATAATCCACAATCACGCCGATTTTATTCTCCGCTAAGCCTATTACTACGACATAAAGTTCGCTTGAATTTTTAATAACTGAATTAACCTTAAAAATATCACTCAAACGCACAAGCGTCAAAATCTCATCTCTAAGGCGTAAAACGCTTCTACCATCTACCATATAAATCTCATCTTGGTTGATTCGCACGGTCTCCACGACTGAGCTAAGCGGAATGGCGTAGTATTCCTCTTGGACGCCTACGATTAGAGCTTGTATGATAGCCAAAGTGAGCGGGATTTTTAGCTTGAAAATAGTGCCGTGTCCTAGCTCCGATTCGACATCGATTATACCATTTAGCTTTTCGATATTTGTTTTCACAACATCCATTCCCACGCCTCTACCGCTTACATTGGTAACGACTTTTGCAGTAGAGAATCCAGCCTTAAAGATTAGCCCATAAGCCTCTTTGTCTGTCATTGTGTCAGCTTCGCGCTCGTTGATTATGCCTTTTTCTAATGCTTTTTGTTTTAGCATATCCGCATCAAGCCCTTTGCCATCATCGGTAATCTCTATAACGATATGATTGCCTTCATTATAAGCCTTTAGCTCGATTTTGCCCGTTTCGCTTTTTCCAGCGGCTACTCTATCCTCTTTACTTTCCACGCCGTGGTCGCAAGAGTTGCGAATCATATGCACTAGCGGGTCGCCGATTTCCTCTACGATAGATTTGTCAAGCTCTGTTTCCTCGCCTGTAATGACTAACTCAATGCTTTTGCCCATATCACGCGCCAAATCGCGCACGATTCGCGGAAATTTGTTGAAAACCTTACTCACGGGGAGCATTCTAGTTTTCATAACCGCTAATTGCAAGTCCGTAGTAACGAGCGAAACGGCACTAACGACTTGATTTAGCTCCTCTAAGAATTGTTCGCCGTCATATCGCTCCTCGACTTCATCGTAAATATTTATAAGCCTATTTTTGCCTAGCACAAGCTCCCCTATAAGTCGCATTAAGTGGTCAAGTCGCTTGACATCAACGCGAACGGTTTGCTCTACACTTGTAGCCACTGCGCCATCATTAGGTTTTGCTCCCTGTGGCTTTTTATCGGTAGCTGGGGCGGGTTTGGGTGCTGGTTTTGGAGTAGCTGGAGTGGGCTTTGGTGCGGGTTGTGGCGCAGATTGCGCTGGAGCTGGTGCGCTTTGTGTTCCGCCTTGCGCCTCCTCTTGCCTTTTAGCCGCTCTACGCGCTTTATCTTCCTCTTGGCGTAGTTTTAGTAGCCTTTGAATCTCATTTTCCACTTCTTCTGGCGTAAATTTAGAATAATCCACATTATCATCGGCTGGTTTTTCTGCGGTAGCTGGGGTAGATTCGGTGGCTTGTGGGGTGCTTTGTGCTGGAGTGGATTCTGGAGCTGGTTGTGGGGTAGATTCGGCGGCTGGTGGCGTAGATTGCTCTACTGCGCCACCTTGAGAAATGCTTTGCAATCGTTTTACAACATCGGTAATATCAATGTCCGTTTTGTCCGTGCCTGTGTCGCGAATCGCATTTAGCAACCCTTTCATCATATCGATTGATTCAAGCACCACATCCATTATGTCTGGCGTGATTTTCAGCTCATCGCGCCGCGCTTTGTTAAGCACATCTTCCATATTGTGCGTAAGGCTCGTTAAAACATCAAAATTCAAAAACGAACTTGAGCCTTTGATAGTGTGTGCCACGCGGAAAATACGATTTAGCAAATCCAAATCGCTTGGATTATGCTCTAGCTCGATTAAATCTTGGTCTAACTGCTCTATCAACTCGGCGGCTTCGATTAGAAAATCTTCTAAAATCTCTTGCATTTCGTCCATAATTTACCCCAAATATTGCTAAAATCACTAAAATTGCGGATTATATAATTTTTTATCTTAAATTTGTTGATTAAGATTGAAAAATTTTGCATTTTAAGCATATATCGTGCCAAAATTTTAGTGGATTTTTGTGAATTATGCGCGATTCGCGCTCACTAAATGCGCTTAAATTCGCACTCACTAATGCTAAAAACCTTGCCTTCATCAAAAAATGACGGCAGAGCGATATAAGAAAAGTTATTTGAATGCGAATCGCGTAAATCTTGTGGTAGCGAATCCGCCAAAATAATTTTCCCCAAATGAAAATGCCCCTCGATGACGAAATCCACGCGCAAATTATGACGCAAAATGTAATTTTGATAGCTTTGGATTCGCTTTTTTATTAGCGTGTGAATCGCGCCCTCATCGCTTAAAAGGCGAATCTTTTTGCTTTGCACTTTTTTTTCAATTAAAACATAAAGCCTCCCAAAAGTCGCCAAATCAAGCGCGTTTAGGATTTTTGCAGTGATTTTCGCGCTTAAGATTTTTATGTAAATCTCATATTTTTTATCCAAAAATATATCGCCGTGCGCAATTAGCGCGGTTTGATTGCCGAAGTGTGCTAGTTGTGGCTGATTTTTGCGTGGGATTTTGATGATATTTGGCAAAATACGCTCTAAATTAAAGTCGTGATTGCCCTCAAAATAGATGATTTGCGCCTTTTTTGATAGCGAATCTATCGCATTTAAGAGCTTTTCATTAGACTTTAGGCTTGATTTTAGGTTGCCTACCAAAATATTTGAAATATCGCCCATTAAAAAAATCTGCGATGGCGGGGATTTTAGCAATTTTTCTAAGCTTAAAATTAGCGAATCACGCCCGTGTTGCGTATGCGAATCAGCGATAAAAATCGCATCGTTTCTAATTTCTAGCATTTTTTAAATCGCCGATTCATAAAAAATTCCTAAAAAAATCCAAAGATTCGCCCAAATCTACGGCGCATAAGCGATATTTGGCAATGCGTGGCTTTCATCAATGCCAAGTGCTAGATTCGCATTTGCCAAAGCCTGAGAACTCGCCCCGCGCAGCAAATTATCGATTGCCACGCTAATAAATAAATCGCATTCATTAGCAAGTGCGAAAATATCGCAAAAGTGGCTTCCAGCGGTGTTTTTCACACTCACAGGATTATCGCTTATGCGGACAAAAGGCTCATTTGCGTAGCATTCGCGCAAAATCTCAAGCGGATTTAGTGGCTCTTTTAGTTTGGCAAAAATGGTTACAAGCATTCCGCGCGTAAATGGACTTAAATGCGGGACAAAATTGATTTTTACAGATTCGCGTAAATCTCGCTCGTGCGAATCTTTTGGCGAATTTTGGGATGAATCTTTGCGTGAATCTTTATGCGAATCGCTCGTTATTTTTTCGCCCATTTTTTTGCCAAAAAACTCGCATTTTTCGCTAATCTCAATGCTGTGGCGATGAGTGAAAGGCGAGTAAGCGAACATATTTTCGTTGATTTGCGGAAAATGCGTGTTGTCTGCGAGCTTTTTACCCGCGCCACTTACGCCACTTTTTGCGTCAATAAATACGCTTTTATCGCCCAAGTGCGGGACAAAAGGCAAAAGCCCAAGCAGAGTTGCCGTAGGATAACAGCCCGGATTTGCGATGAGATTCGCGCATTTTATGGACTCGCGATTCCACTCAATCAAGCCATACACGGCGTTTTTTAGGTTTAGCAAATCGCTATGTTTGCAATAATGCGCCTCGTAATTTTCCGCGTTTAGGCGATAATCCGCGCTCAAATCCACCACTGTTACGCCCATTTCCAAAATCTTTGGCACGATGCCCATTGATTCCTTGTGTGGCAGTGCCAAAAACACCAAATCAAGCCCTTTGATTGCGCTAAAATCAATTTTTTGCACGCCCATATTCGGTGCGACATTGATGAGGTTAGGATAAAGCGTGTGGAGCGTGGATTCGCCACTTGTATTTGCGATATATGTTAGATTAAAAAATTTATGATTTATTAGCAGTTTTACTAGCTCTAAGCCCGTGTAGCCACTAATGCCGATGATTCCTATATTAAAAGTCATTTTGTTACACCTTTTTACGCCTAAATTTTAATGAATTTTTAAAAATTTTATATTTTTAAAGATAAAATTTCAAATTATTTTTTTAAAAGACGGAGATTAAAAAATGCCACAAAAACCACAAACAATCACGGAGAAAATCTTTTCCGCACACGCGAATCGCGCCGTGTATGCCGATGAAATCATCGAGTGCGACATAGATATGGTAATCGGCAATGACATTACAACGCCCCTCTCTATCGAGGCTTTCAAAAAGGCAGGGGCAAAAAAACTCGCAAAGCCCGATAATTTCTTTTTGGTGCTAGACCATTTTATCCCAGCCAAAGACATTGCCTCAGCCAATCAAGCGCGGAAAAACCGCGATTTTGCCAAAGAGCAAAATCTAAAATATTTCTTTGATGAACGCGATATGGGCATCGAACACGCGCTTTTGCCTGAAAAAGGGCTTGTAATGCCGGGCGATGTCATTATCGGCGCGGATTCGCACACCTGCACACACGGCGCATTGGGCGCATTTGCCACAGGTATGGGTAGCACGGACTTGGCGTATGCGATGATGACGGGAAAAAATTGGTTTAAGATTCCCCAAAGCATAAAAGTTGAATTCATCGGCAAACCTGCGCCTTGTGTGTATGGAAAGGATTTGATTTTAGAAGTAATTGCTCAAATCGGCGTTGATGGTGCGCTGTATAACGCGCTAGAATTTTGTGGCGAAGGGCTAAAATATATCGCAATGGACGATAGATTTAGCATCTGTAATATGGCAATTGAGGCAGGGGCAAAAAGCGGGATTATCGCTTATGATGAGATTACGGAGGCGTTTTTGAAGTCGCGTGATTCGTTGCGTGATAAGCCAAAGATTCACCAAAGCGATGAAAACGCCCACTATAAGCAAAAAATCACCATTGACATAAGCAAATTAGAACCGCTTGTGGCGTATCCATTTTTGCCATCAAATGGCAAGGGTATTTCTCACGCAGTGCGCGATAAAATCAAAATCGACCAAGCTTTTATCGGCTCTTGCACCAATGGGCGCATTAGCGATTTGCGAATCGCTGCAGAGATTTTAAAAGGCAAAAAAATTCATAGCGATGTGCGCCTAATCATCACGCCGGGAACTCAAAATATCGCGCGTCAAGCGCAAAAAGAGGGCTTAATTGACATTTTGCTAGATAGCGGTGCGCTAATTAGCAATCCTACTTGTGGCGCGTGTTTGGGCGGATATATGGGGATTTTGGGCGAAAATGAAAAGTGCATATCCACCACGAATCGCAACTTTGTAGGGCGAATGGGTGCAAAAAGCTCGGAAGTGTATTTGGCAAACTCCGCAGTGGTGGCAAAAAGCGCGTTAATGGGCTATATCGCCGACCCACGCGAATAAAATTTAAAAGGAAGCAAAAATGACAATCGATGATAAATTATTAGCGAAGTTAGAAAACTTAAGTGCGTTGCAAGTGCCAGAGGCAAAAAAAGAGGAAATCAAAGGGCAGATTAGCGAGATTTTAAACTTTGTGGAAAATTTAAACGCAGTGGATTTAGGGGCGCAAATCCCGCCAAAAAGCGCGAAAACACCTATGCGAGATGATATCCCACGAAAAAGCGAAGTCATCGAATCTATCCTAAAAAACGCCCCCAAAGCGGAGGATAGATTTTTCATCGTGCCTAAGATTATTGAGTAGCGCGATTGTTACGATATAATGTGAAACTTAAAATTTAGCGGAGGTGTGTGATGACTAGAATTATCATAGATAATGTAAAAGATGAGTTTATCCCCGCGTTTAAGGGACTTGCGAAAGGGACAAATGCTACATTCACAGCTGAATCTAGTAATGTATGCGATCACGGATATAGCCACATACCGAATGATGAGACGATTAAGGCTTTAGAGGAATGTGAGACGGGTAATAATGGCAAGGCGTATGCTAGTTATGATGAATTTGTGAGAGAGATTGAGCGTGAATTAGCAGATGAAGCTAAATCTTAATATCGAAAATAGCTTTAGGGACGATACAAAACGCCTTTATAGGCGCAATATTATGGTGCAAGATGAGATTGCGCCAATCGTTGAAAAACTGCTAAACCAAGAGCAATTAGAGCCACAATATAACGACCACCCGCTAAAAGGGGACTATGTCGGCTACCGCGACTGCCACATAAAGCCAGATTTGGTGCTAGTGTATAAAATCCAAAATGACACACTCTATCTCTCACGCATAGGCAGACATAGGGATATTTTTAAGAAATATAGTTAGATTGAATTATTTTAACGACAAAATTTTGCAATGACAAAAGCGAATCTCTTTTAAATTCACCCTTACGATTTCAACCACAATTTTGCGGTTTTTTCTAATGCGT
>JBNMJF010000071.1:0-8036 GCA_050873665.1 Helicobacteraceae bacterium | reverse complement strand
GTCATTATAATGCGAATCGGTGCTTTTGGCGTTCATTTTGCCTTTTTTGCCGTTTATGGATTCGCCACGCCTTTGAAAATACTCTTTTATGTCATATAAACTTGCGTCATTTATGTATGAATCGCTATCTTTGGCGCATTTGTGATAATATTTCCAAATTTCTAATCCAGCCTTGAAAACCGCTTGTGATTCAAGCGAAAACTCTATTTTTTGACTTGGAATAAAGCAATCCTCTAATGCGCCATTTTTAACTTTGCCATTTATAAACCGCACCATAAAGTCGCTTATGAATGCTTCCTTTGCGCCTACTTGGGATTCGCTAAATGGGATAAAGTGGTTAGTGTCTTCGTTTGCGGTTATTTTATTTTGTCCCTCATCAAATATGGCATAAGCCAAGCAATCGTTTTGAAACACCTCATCATCGCGCCATTTTTTATTTGGATACAAGAAATTATCTTTGTTGTTTAGCCACGAAGGGCCAACAACTTGTCTCACAGCAAAATATATACAAAATGGAATCAAATTGTATTTTGTGATTTGTTTATACATTATGTGAGCAGTGCCTTTTTGACTTTGCAGTGCTATGTGGTTATTTTGCTGAAAATCAGGCGAATCTGCCATTAAAATTCCAAGTTTTTCGTTATTATCATCATAAAATTTTTGTAGCCACTCCGTAATATATTTCTTTTCAGCATAAAATATTTTTTTGCCAATTTGTTTGTTGTTTTCACTAAAAATATTTATTTTGACTTTTTTAATTTCTTGTTTATCCCATAGATTCCACACCCAAAAACCGATAGGAAAATTGCTTCTCACATTATCAAAAGTGTGTGCTGGGATAATGAATCCTTTCAAAAATTTTGCCTTAAATTCTTGTCTAAATTTAATAGAACTTTGTGAATTTATGTATTTAGGGGTAGAAAATGAAGCTAAAATCGAATTTGGAATTTCCTCATAGATTCGTATAAAAAATTGTGTGTAAAGTTCATCGCTTAATGCGCTAAGATATTTTTTGTATTTGTGATATATGGCTGTGTTTTTGGATACTAATGCTTTATGAGTGCCTGTGCCTCTTTGTGTTCTTGCATTTCCGCTTGTGCTATACGGCGGATTTATAAAAATCACTAATTTCTTGCGCTTTTCATTATCACTCAAAATCTCTTGCAATGATTTTGGCAGTTTAGATTCGGCGATTACATTGCCTTTGTCATCGACTTTATCAAAAAAGCTATCATTTAGAAAATCAAACTCAAAGATATGATTTTCAAGCAAATTTAGCTTTATGGACTTCTCATTCGTTCGCACCAAATCTTTCATAATATTTACATCTGCTTTGTCAAGCGTGGAGGCATAAATATTTCTAGCATTTTTTAGTCCTGCCAAAAGATTGCCCGTCCCAGCGGCACAATCCCAAATGTAATATTCATCTTGCCAGTTTTCGCCCAAAGATTCGGCTAAATATTCCTGTGCCTTTTTTACCCACATATATGGCGTGTAAAATGCACCCTTGCGCTCTCTAATATCCTCAGGCACAAGCAAATCACGGCGATTTATAAATTCATTCCAAAATTTTGTCGCTGGTGGGCGTTCGTAGCGATTCCAAAACTGCTTATGTGCGATTTGTGAATCGTTAAACAACACTTCAGATTTTTCAAAAAGCCCAATTTTGTTTTTGCCTTTTAAAAGCGCGTAGCGACTGCCCTCTAGGATAATATATAGCTTATCTTTAAGCGTCTTATTTTCCACGCTTAGCATATCAGCCAAATAAAAATCCGTATCCAAAATGCCCTCTTTTTTCGCCTCATTCCAATCAATATCAATGCTGGGCTTAACAGCATTTAACCACTTGATATAAATATGCACGAAATTATCGCTAGTGATTTGTCTTTTGATGAGATTTGCATTGCCTACAATAAAATTTCCCTCAATAAATTCCCTAAGCTCGGCGTTATTGTCGCTAAATCTAAAAAGCAAAATATTATTTTCTAAAATATCCTTTATAAGTGAGTGCATTTTTTGAAAATTTGCGCTGTCGTGGTTGCTAGGCGTGGTATGTAAATAATCAAAGTCACTTTTATCCAAAAACCCCATTAGTTTGTTATACTCGATAAATGCGATTTTCTCCGCGTCAAATGCACCTAAAAATGGCGGTGGCTGGTGCTTTTGGTGGTGCTTATGCTTGGCTATGGTTAAAATCAGCTGTGTGAAACTCTCATAAATATCTGCCTCTTTGCCCTTTTTTGCCTCTGCCCAAAGAAAATAAGTGTCTTCAAAAAGACTTTGTCGCTCAAATGACACGCAAAAGTCAATCTCGCCTAAAATCTGTGTGCTGTCAAAATCGCCAAAAAAGTCCGTTGCGACTTTGTTTTTAAGCTCTTCTTCGGCTATGGTTAAATCATACATTTTTGCCCTTTTATATTGAATCTAGCGAAAAAATAATTTTATGATTCTAATTTGTGGTTGCTTAAAGATTGCTAGTAATTTGCTATAATCTCAAATCTACTTTCACATTTTGGAGGAAAAATATGAGATTTTTGGGATTTTTGGGTGGGATTAGTCGAATCGGTGGCATTTGTAAAATTAGTGGAATCACAAGTGCGATTATTGCGATTTTCTTTTTTGTGGCGTGTGGCGATAGTGGCGCAATCGCGCAATCCACGCAAGGAATCGTGCCTACAAACATAAAACCGCAAATTATTTTCAAAGAAAAAGTTAGCGATAAAATAAATGAGATTTTGGAGGCAAATGGCGAGATTCGCATAAATGGCAAAAAATATTTTGGCAAATACATTTTTGAGAGCGAATCTGTGCTGTCATTATTGCCTGATTCGCCCTTAAATGCGAATCAAAACTACACAATTAACTTTGATTTTGATGAAATCAACAAAGCGCAAGGCACAAATATTAAGGCAAAAGATTTCACTATGCGCTTTAGCACGGACGCCTTGCATTCGCAAATCGAACGCGCTGATTTTATAAAGGATTCAAATGATTTATCAAAGATGAAGTTAGAGGCAAAGATTCACCTATCGCAATCGCTCCCCCAAGATAGCCTTTCCAAAGCCATAAAGCTAGTGGATTCGCACAATAATAATATCCCACTTCAAATCACAAATCTTAGCGATAGAGAGTTGCTAATTGCGTCAAATGCGATTGATTTCCCGCAAAGTGATGAAAAATTTGCACTTTCTATCGATAAAGATTTGGGGCTAGAAAAAAGTCAAAATGTTATGATTTTAGCCTCAAATGAGGACAGCCTAAAAATTATCGACATTAAGCCTGTGATAGGCGATAAAAGTAGCATTGAGATTCGCTTTTCCGCCCCACTAATGCCAAATAATAATATTGATAACTTTGTGAAAATTAGCCCCGCAGTGGATTTCCGCACTTCGCTTTCAAATGATACAATCATTTTAAGTGGCAATTTTTCTAGCGCGAGTGATTACACTATAGAGATTCTAAAAGGCATAAAATCACGCGATGGATTCGCCCTAAAAGAAAATTTTAGTCGCAAAATCGCGTTTGGCGACAAATCTCCGCAAGTGGTTTTTTCAAATAATGGCGTATTTTTGCCTGATTCGGCGAATAAGCGCGTTGCATTTAAAAGCATAAATGTTAAAAAAGCGCGTTTAGTTGTGCGTAAAATCTATGCGAATAATATCGCGTATTTTCTTTATGATAATAGTTTGCAAAAAAAGGGCTTTAGCTATTTTTCAACTTGGGATTTTGACAAAATCGGCGACATTATTTTTGAAAAAGAGATTGATATTAGCGGGGCAAAAAATGAGTGGATTCAAAATGCGGTGGATTTAAGTAAATTGCGCGATTTGAGCGGGATTTTTGTGGTGAGTTTGCATTTTGATAAGGACAGCGTGGATTATAATTTCCCAAGCGGAATGGCGGAGTGGCGAATCGCTAATTATTTCTATGACAAAGGCAATATTTATCGTCAGCTAATTTTCTCTAATATCGCGCTAATCGCGCAAAAAATGGGCGATGAAGTCATAATCTCTGCGCTTGATATTAAAAATAATGCGCCGTTAGGTGGGGTTGAGATTCAAGGCATTAGCAAAAATAATAAAGTCATTTCTAAAGCCACCACCGACATTGCGGGGAATGCAAAGCTAAATTTTAGCCAAAAGGTGGGCGACACAGATTCGCGCAATAATATCGCTTATATTATGGGCAAAAAGCTTAGCAAAAGCGATGATTTCGCGCTAATCAAACTAAGCGCACAAGAAATTAGCGATGATGGATTTGACACAGAGGGAATCACAGCGCAAAATGGCATAAAGGCATTTATTTACACCGATAGAGGCGTTTATCGCCCAAGCGAAAAGGTGAATCTAACTATTATCGCGCGAAACAATGACAAAGCAATCAATCACCCCATAAAGCTAACAATCACAAATCCACAAGGCAAAAAAGTGCTAAATAATTACGCGTTAAAATCAAGTGGAGATGGCGTATTTTACTACGCATTTGAAAGCGCGAAAAACGCATTTACGGGCATTTACAATGTCAAAGTCGATATTGGCGATAATATTTTCACGCATAAAATCGCTATCGAATCTGTCGTGCCAAATCGCATAAAATTAGACATAAACGCGGCTGATTCGCTTGACTTAAACAAAGAGCAAAATCTAAAATTTTCACTGCAAAGCGATTATCTTTTCGGCGCACCTGCAAGTGGCTTGGAGTGGAATATCAACGCTGATATACGCCCACAAAAATTTAGCCCAAAAAAATATAAAGATTGGAGTTTTGAGAGTTTAGGCAGGGAGACATATTTTGGTGGCAAAAATCTAAATGGTAAGCTAAATGAAAGCGGATTTGTCGAAAATAGCATTGATATAAGCGACTTTGCAAAGGCAAATAAAAATCTAAATATGCAAATCACAGCGCAAGTCCTTGAAAACAACGGACGCGCCGTTACGCAACGCAAATCCGTAGCACTAAAGAAATTTGATAGCTTTGTGGGGATAAAAAATCCCACTACGCGCTATGTGCAAAGTGGCGATTCGCTAAATCTTAATGTCGTGCTTTTGGACGAGAAAGAAAATTTCATAAAAAATCGCAAATTATCTTATGTCGTGTATCAAAATAATTACTCGTGGTGGTGGGATTACAGCAATAAAGATGATTTTATTCGCTCTATAAAGGCGGACAAAAATACCACGATTATCGCCCGAGGCGAGTTTAAAAGCAAGGATTCGATTAGCAATATTAAATTTGATATTAAAGATAGGGGTGAAATTTTAGTTGAGGTAGTTGATAGCACAAACAATCAAAGCGCGTCCATTTCGCTATATGCCTCATCGTGGGGCGAACCGCTAAATATTGATAAAATCACACAGCTAAAGATTAAGAGCAACAAAGATAAATACGCAAATGGCGATAAAGCAAAGGTTAGCTTTGAATCTGTGCGTGGTGCAAAGGCTTTGGTAACCATTAGTAGCGATAAAGAGATTTTAAAGCGATATTGGATTCCCACAAATGACACGCAGACAACCTTTGAAGTGCCTATTGATGAAAAATACGCGCCGAATCTCTATGCAAGTGTGTTTTTATTGCAAGATTATAATAGCGCAAATAATGACAGAGCGTTGCGCCTTTATGGCGTTGTCCCGCTAAATATCACAAACGAAAAGGCAAAAATCGCCCTTAATATAAAAGCAAAAGATGAGATTTTGCCAAACTCTAAATTAGATATTGAGGTAAGCAACGCGCAAAATAAGCAAGTTACTTATACTTTGGCAATCGTAGATGAGGGGCTTATAAATCTTACCAATTTCAAAACGCCCTCGCCTTATAATTATTTCTACGCCAAAACCAAATACAATATCCGCAATTACGACACTTATGACTATATCATAGGCAAGATTGAAGGCGCAGTGCGGAATTCATTTTCAATCGGTGGCGATGAGGAATTAGCAGGAGCAGTAGGAAAATGGCGCAATGATGAAAATGCCAAGCGATTCAAACCTGTAGTGCATTTTATCCCGCCTACTAAAAGTGATTTAAAAGGCAGAGCAAAAATCAGCTTTGCCGTGCCAAGTTATATCGGCTCACTACGCGTAATGCTTGTGGCGGTGGATAATAATAGCTATGGCAACGCACAAAAGGATATTCGCGTGAGTGCGCCTGTGGTGATGCTACCGACAATTCCGCGCTCTTTAAAAGTGGGCGATAGTTTCCAAATGCCTATTGAGATAATAAAAATCAAAGATAGCGTAAAAAGCGCGAATCTCGCCGTTAGAAGCGATGGAATCATAGATTTTGATACGAATCTTAAAGAAGTGCGATTCGATAGCGATAAAAAAAGTCAAACGATTTTCTTTAATGGGCGCGTAAAAGAAAAGCTCGGCATTGAAAATATTGCGCTCCAGCTAAATAGCGATAATTTTATAATGAGGGATTCAACACAGATTGACATAAAAGCCCCAAATTCTTACACGCAAATTAGCAAAAATTGGGTGCTAAAAAATGGCGAATCCACCGACATTATCGCACCTAGCGCATTTATACAAAATTCAAACAAAGGTAAAATCACACTCTCAGCCACGCCACTTTTAAGCATAGACCACCGCCTAAGGTGGCTTGTGCGCTATCCTTATGGTTGCATTGAGCAGACGACTTCTAGCGTTTTTCCACAGCTTTTTATCACAAAGCTAAGCGATGAGAATTTTTTACCCAAACAACAAATCGTAGATAATATCAACGCAGGAATTACGCGAATCCAAAGTTTCCAAACAAATGACGGCGGATTTTCTTATTGGCAGGGTGGCAACAAAAGCAATTCGTGGGGCAGTAGCTATGCTACGCACTTTTTGATTATGGCAAAGATGAATGGCTATCAAGTAAGCGAATCGGTGCTAAAAAAGGCGATTTCTTACCTTAAAAATCACATAGATTCAAGCAATATTTATCCGCTATATTTGCTTAGCCTAAGTGATAATCATCAACTTGGCGCGATGAATGAGATTTATGAAAATCATTTACGCAATCTCACAACGACAAATCGCTGGTTACTTGCGGCGAGTTATGCTATGGCGGGATTCGATGATATTGCGCTAAAAATTAGCAATGGTTTAAGCCTAATCCCAAATGAATCGCAAAACTATTATGACAGCTCCTATGGCTCGAATCTCCGCAATAAAGCCATTATCTTACAAGCGCATAAAATCGTTACAGGCAACATTGATGCTACGCTTTATAATGAAATCAAAAGCGAGTTAGAGGGCAACGAGTGGCTTTCCACGCAGACTTCCGCCTACGCACTGCTTGTAATGGCAAGTATCAAAGATTATGCAAAGGCAGGTGAGATTAAAGGCGAGATTTCGCTAAATAACAAAACTCAAAAATTTAGCGAGACAAAAGACAAAATAGAATTTACCCTAAATAGTGGCAATGCAAAGGTAAAAGCGCAAAATGTGCTTTTTGTAAATTACAGCTGGGAGGGCATTACAAGTGATTCGAGCAATGATAATATCAAGCGCAAAATGCAGTTATCGCGCGAATTTGTGGTATTTGATGAGAGTGGAAATGAGCGCGTGATTGACGCAAGTGCGCTAAAAAGTGGCGAATCTTTTTACATAAAAATCACCCTTGTGCCTTATGGTAGGAATATCATTGATATGAAAAATATCGCGCTCACGCAAAATCTGCCTAGTGGCTGGGAAATACAAAATACGCGCCTAAATAATGACACCGAGCCAAACGCCGTGGCGATGAATAATAGCAAGGTTGGCTACACGGATATTCGCGATGATAAGATTATGTGGTTTTTTGATATTTACGAATCGCAGGTGGTTTATGTGAAAGTGAGCGCCGTAACCCCGGGCGAATACACGCTCCCAGCGGCGTATGCGGAGGCAATGTATGATGGAAGTTATAGTGCGAGTAGTGATAGTTTTAAGGTGCGCGTGTTGGCGAAGTAAATGCGCGAGTGTCTTTTTGCGATAAATCGGGGAGACTTGCCACTCGCTTCGTCAATAGACTTCAAGTCTTATTTCCTTGCTCGTGGCTACGCAACC
>JBNMJF010000070.1:0-8096 GCA_050873665.1 Helicobacteraceae bacterium | reverse complement strand
GTCTATAAGCGCAACATTGATGGAGTGGATTATTACTACACGAATACTCCCAAACTGCCCACGCAAACTAGGGATTACGATAGCGAGATACTTTTTTAGGCGATTCGCGTGGGATTTTGGGCGAATCTAAGGGCGAATCTTGCGTGAATCCCGCGAATCCAGCGTAAATCCCGTGAATCTAGTGCAAGATTCAAGCGAATCCAAAAAGCGCGAATCTTTTTATATTTTTTAGATTCGACACCACAAAAGCACGAATCTTTTAGCTTAAGATTCGCGCTATTTTAGTGATTTTCAAAGCAAAAATCTACCTTCCACCCTTTTTTATCGGTGGATTATCATTTGAATTATTTGAATCATCTGGATTATTTGGGTCATAAATCTTATGATTTTTGCTTGGGCGGATTTCATTTCCAAGTTCGCTTTTGTCAAATGGTTTTCCGTCATTGCTTAGCGTTAGAATCTGCTTTTTAAAGTCATAAGAATTATTTGCTTCATTGTAAGTTCCACCTGTGATTTTAGCAATGTTTTTTAAGAATTCTAAATTTGGACTTAGTGCAAAAGCGTGAATCTTCACACGATTATCAGCGTTTGTAGCGGTATTTTTGGTAATATTTGCGTTTAGATTTTTTGTAAGGGTTAGCATTTCTTGGGAGCGTTTCATATCATCTGGTTTGCCGTCCGTAATAAGATAGACTTCTTTTTTAAGCCCATTATCCTTAGTGAAATTCCGCATAGCCTCAATCAGCGCGACATTTACCATTTTTGTAGGAGTATTTTTGCCCCTTATCATCGCAAATTTATCTGCAAAATCTTGTGCGTTATAAAATGTCCCTAAAGTTTGGATAGTATGCTCTGTGAAAATCACAAGCGAAATCTTCGCATATTGCTTTTCCCTATCGCCCAAAATATGCTTTGCTACAAAGGGTGCGATTTCCTTAAAGGCTTCTATGTAGCCTTTCATCGAGGTATTGACATTAAGCGCGATTGCGACTTCTTTTGTGGGATTTTTGCTAAGGTAGATATTAAAATCGCCATTACGAAAGTTGATAATCTTAAAGCTTTGCTTTTCACAAATTGCTTTGATTTCTAAAGTGTCATTTGTGAGAGCATAAGAGAATTTTCTATCTGTACTTAGGTAGAGATTTTGGCTATTATCAAAGATTCCACCATAAAGCACACTGCCATTAAAGGATATAGTGCGGGATTTGGTATCGGTGTATTTTGTGCTATCTATGGTGCTGTTATTACTTGCATTGATTGTGCTTTTGGGTGCAGTGCTTCGTGGAGTGATTTGTGTGCTATCATTGCAATCTGCACCATAGATTAAAGCGTGTAGCTCTTTATTTATATATGCTTCATCGATTTTATCATCATCAATATCTTGCGCGTGAATCGCTACAACACTAACAATCGCAAATATACTTAAAAATTTTCTTATCATTTTAGAACCTCGATTTTGGAATTATTTTTGTAGTATAGCAGAAAATTATATTTTTTGGATTTAAAGATTCGCGCTAGATTCGCCACCACAAAAGCGCGAATCGATAAATCTTACGCAAAATTAGGCGAATCCAAAAAGCGCGAATCCATCAAATATTCGCCACTCTCCACGCACTTTATAAAACTTTTTCCGCTCACAAATGAATCGTAAAGTAATTTTAAGATAAAATTTTAAGGACGCTACAAAAAATGGGAGATTTTTGATGAATAACTTTACCAAAATCGGCTTTATACTCGCCACTTTGGGTAGCTCGATTGGGCTTGGGCATATTTGGCGGTTTCCGTATATGGCTGGAGAAAGCGGTGGTGGCGCGTTTGTCGTGCTGTATGTGATTTTAACCATTGCTATTGGGATTCCCATTCTTGTGGCAAAGATGATTATCGGCAACAAAACGCAGAAAAACGCCGTAGCCGCCTTCAAAGAGCTGGATAAAACCACTAGGCAGCATTGGCACAAGGCTGGGCTAATGATTGTCGGCGGTCCTATTATCCTAACTTTTTACGCGGTGGTGCTAGGGTGGGTATTTTACTATCTTTTTGTCGGTAGCTTTGCACTGCCCCAAAATGCGGTAGATTCACAAGCACTCTTTGCGAATCTTACAAAGGAAAATATCATCGCGTGTGTGATTTCATTCGCATTTTGCTTGTTTTTCACGGCATTTATCGTCTCAAAAGGCGTAAAGCGCGGACTTGAAAAATACAATCTAATCCTTATGCCTATCTTATTTCTTATATTTATGGGGCTGTTTTTTTACGCGATGAGTATGGATTCATTTATCAAAGCGGTGGAATTTCTCTTTAAATTCGAGCTAGGCAAAATCACGCCAAGCGTGGTAATCATCGCAATGTCGCAAGTCTTTTTCTCGCTATCTTTGGGCGTAGGGACGATTATCACATATAGTTCGTCCGCCAAAAAAGGCGAAAATCTGCTCTCAAGCGCGGCGTGGATTGCGCTATCTGGCATTGTGATTTCCATAATCGCGGGGCTTGTGATATTCACATTTCTTTTTGAGCACGGACAGGAGGCGAGTGCAGGACCGGGAATGCTTTTCATAAGCCTACCCATCGTATTTGGCGATATGAGCTATGGGTGGATAATCTCATTTTTATTCTTTTTGGCGGTGCTTTTTGCGGGAATCACCTCGACAATCAGCATTTTAGAACCGCCTGTGGCGTATTTCGCAAACACATATCATATCAGTCGAGCCAAAGTCTCCTATCTCATCGCATTTATTATATTTTTGGTGGGAATCTTTGTGATTTTGAGCTTTAGTGCGCAATATGGAAAATATTTTACATTTTTTAATAAGACGCTATTTGATTGGGTGGATTTTATCACCGCAGCTATTATTATGCCTTTGGGTGCGCTAAGTGCGCTAATTTTCATCACATATTTTGTCAAAAAACAAGTGGTATATAAATTCGCGCGGGGCTTTATGAGTAGAAAGCTATTTAATGTATGGTATGGAATCGTAAAATTCATCGCACCTGTGGTAATCATAGCGGTGCTAATATGGAAATTTATTGATACTTTTAAATAACAATTTGTTCTGGGGTAATCATTTGGATTATTTTTGCATAAAACTGCGCTTGATAGACACCTAGTCTTATCTCGCTTGTTTCACGCAAAAATAATCCAAAGCACTACCGCCATTACTTCGATTGCGATTACGCTAAAGCGAATCGGCTACGAATCAAATGCGAATACGCGTCCCTACTCGTCATTACTTCGGGCTTTAGCCCGAAGTATCCAAACAAAATAAAATCCGCACGAAGTGCGAATCCTTGCAAAAGTTTTTGCTACTTTTTGCTTTTGCAAAAAGTAGAATCTCTCTAACCCATAGACTCTAATCAACTAGCGAGGTTAGAATCTTAAATCACTCAAACTTTGAAATAAAAATCCCAAATCCCACAAATTTTATGCTACAATTTCGCCTTATGGATTCGCGATTGTTGCAAGGCGAATCTATAAAAATTCAAATAAAAAGGAGATAAAAATGCAACAAAATTTAATTTCATCTAACGCAAATAGGGGGGGGGCAGAATAGGTTAAAGGCAGATTTGCATTCTAACTACAAAAACTCTCACACATTCCCCAAAATCGCAATTAGTTTGGCATTATTGTTAGGTGGCGTAAATATCGCGTTCGCTGAGGAAAGCGGTGGATTTGTAGGAATTGGCGTAGGTTATGGTGGAAATAGTGTTAAGACAAATTATTCTTGTGCTGGAAATAATTGCGATAGTGGGGCGATAAGCACAATCGACAATAATGTTTTTGGCGGAGTGGATTATGGCTTTGTGGCTGGATATAAGCAGTTTTTCACGCCTAAACTTGGTTTGCGTTATTATGGCAGTTTAAATATAAGTCATAGTAGCTTTAAACAAAATGGACAATATTTCACAATTCCAGATACTAACGAAAAAACTTATGCAACACATTTGATAAATTATAGCGCGAATGTGGATTTTCTTTTTAATTTTATGACTAATGAGATGTTAGATTTTGGTGGATTTGTAGGTGCTAGTATAGGTGGCAATACTTGGTTAGGCAGTGGATTAGATGATTTAGAAAATAAATTTAAGCCAGATACAAGGGCTGGTGGTGCTTTTAGTTTTAATTACAATAGGACTAGTTTCGATGCTGCTGTCAATGTGGGACTTCGTGCAAATATCGCCACAAATCACGGCGTAGAGTTAGTCGCACGAGTGCCGTTTATTGCCACTTCATTTTTTAATAGAAGTATTGCAAGAAATGGCAAGGCTGAAAGTTTATCCGTAAGTCTTTATCGTGCGTTTAGCGTAACTGCGAGATATACTTTTAGTTTTTAGGTTGTTTTGATTCGCGTCCTATTTCGTCATACTGAGGCGACTTTGTCGCCGAAGTATCCAAATCACACGAATCTAAAATATTGGTGAATCAAAATAACCTTACTTGGTAGATTAGAGTTTATGTGGTTAGGGAGGATTCTACTTTTTGCAAAAGCAAAAAGTAGCAAAAACTTTTGCAAGGATTCGCACTTCGTGCAGATTTTATTTTTTGGATTGCCACGCCTTGACTTTGTCAAGTCTCGCAATGACGAAAAATAGTGCGTGGTGCAATAGCGCATAAAATAAATCTAGCCAAATCCCACTATTTCACATAATCCTCTATGGATACAATCACGCCGTTGCTTAGGTTTTTAAAGTAAATGCGCTTTTGGCTGCGCTCATAGTAGAATTTCTCGCCACCATAGCTAAATTCTTGAATCTCAACGCCATTTGTCCCCACTCTCTTGCCCTGCCCGTCAAAAATGTCCTTTTTTAGGAATATGTCCTCAAAGAGTTCGCCATAGCTGACGCTGCCAAAAAAGCTCCGCGCGGCGACCCATTTGGGCGCACAATCATCAATCTTATCAAAGTCCGTGTAGCAAATCTCGCTTTTTGTAACGACAAAGCTACCCAAAAATTTGCCTAGCTTAAAGACACGCAGTTCGATTCGCAAATCACTAGGGCTTTGCGAAGTGCTTGGATTAGAAGTGTTTGAATCGCTTGGATTTGCCGAATCCGCTACATTTGCTACATTCGCCACATTTGACACATTCGCCCCGCTCACGCTCAAAGTCCCAAAATCATAAAATCTAATATTTTTGCTTTTGATTAGGACTAATTTCAGCTCATCATCGCTTAATTTTATCGGCTCTGGAGGCGGTAGGGTGGTAGTCGCACACGCACTAAAGAGCAGTGCGACTAATAATGCTAGTGCGCAGTGGCGCATTTTAGCCATTTGTCGCTAAGATGCGATTCCAAGTTCGGCTGTCTAATTTTAGCTCCATAGTTACTTGGCAAAGTCCGTCTTTATAGATTGTCTCCACAATATCCGCGTTTTTGATGAGTGCCTCAACTTGCGCTTTGACTACGGAATTTGTCATAACCATATCTTTCACGGTATCTTTTCCGTTGATTTTGATACCATACATTTTCTCGCCAATCTGCCTATATGCGTCTATAATCGCCGCTCGTTTGGCAAGTGCGAGTGCTTGTGAAGGCGAAATGGTATTTTCAGGCGCGACACCCATACCCACCGCGCTTAGCTCGATGACTTGCTCACTCTCCAAAACAGGGGAGTTTGGAATGATATTTGGCACTTTTGGCTCTACTTGCGCCTGTGGTGCTTGTGGCTCAGCGACAGGTGGCATAGTGGGAGCTTTGGGTTGCTCTGCTTGTGGGCAAGGCTCAAAATAACACGCCATATTTGGATTCGCGCCATTTACTTGCGGATTCGCACCTTGCGGTGCTACGCCCATTGGATTCATCATATTTTGCTGATTCATCGCTTGTGGTGGCAAAGGCGGATTCATCGGCGGATATGGCTGATTCATTTGATAATCCATTGGTGGATTCATAGGATTTGCCTGTGGATTTGCCAAATTTAGCCCCATATTCGCTTGTGGATTCATATTTGGATTCACATTTGCGATATTTGGGCTTGGAATCGGTGCAGGTGGGATTAGCCCATTGCTTGGTTGCGCGTAATTTTGCGCGTTTGGCAATGCGCCATTTTGCATTTGCGGAAGCGCACCTTGCGCTAGTTGCCCACTTGGCAACGCACCATTTGCCGAATCTTGCGGTGCAGGAAGCACTTGCTCATAAGGCACAACCTCGCTTGGCGCGACATAGCTTGGCACATACTCTTGCGCGTAATCACTAGTATATTCCTCGTATTCGTAGTTGCCATTGCCATTGGCTTGGGCGTTGCCGTTGCCGTTGCCATTTTGCGCCACACTCTGCTCTGTGTTAGGCTGATTTAGCGGTGCGGGTAGATTCGCCTCGCCGACATTTAGCCTATCGATATTCATCACGCGTCCATCGCTTTCATTTAGCAGGTTAGGGCTATATGGCTGATTTAGCGGAGGATAGACGGGTGCTTGCACGGGCGAATAATTCGCCGATGGGGGAATCATACCCGCTTCTTCCTCGTTCTCGCTCATCGTAGCGCAACCTGTGAAAACTAACAATCCACTCATTATCCATAATACTTGAGATTTCATTCCTCGACCTTTTTGTTGAATTTTGCAAAATCAAAGCAAAAAGCATTCCACATAAAATTATAAAATTTTAAGAAAACATACACTAATATTTCACTGCCTCTTTTTAGACCTATGCAATGTGGGTTTTAGGCAATGCTTCAGGGTGGGAACACAGCAGAGCACTTGGGATTCGTATGTGCCATAGCCATCTGAAAAGGGGTAACCAAACACCATATAACTTACTCACCTAATTATTAATTTATTCATTAGTTTCCTTTTAACGCGTGAGTATCTTTGGGCAACTTACCACCAAAGAGAAAGCGCGGTATTACCACAATATATTGATTGCTTCTATTTTATCTAGCAGACTTTGCTTTGAATCTAAATCATTTTTTACGATTATGCCATTTTCAATGTCGATTTGTGGCGTAAGCGTGGTGATTGAAACGGCAGACAAAATCTCTGTGCCATTTTTGCCGCTAATGCCCCAAACTTGGTGCGCTACGATAGGATTGCCCTTAATTGCGCCAATGTAGAGCATTATATGCCCTTTTAGCCAAATAATCGTGCGAAAAGGCTTCGCGCGTGATAAAATCATAGCGATTTTTGCCTCATTATCCTTTGGCAGGGCGATAAATTCGCTTCCTTTCGCCCTTTTGCCATAATCCACCTGCGCCTTAGAATTGCGCGGTAGCCACACACCGACATTTGCAAAAATATCGCGGACAAAGCTAGAGCAGTCCCTATTCTCATACATTCCGCCCCAGCCGTAGTTTTCTGCGCCAATTCGCTCAATCATTTTGGCGATATTTTCGTTGCTTAAAGGCAGTGGAAATGGCGCAAATAGCTTTTTGTCAAAATCCACACGAATCTTTACCGCATCGCCGTTTATATCACGCTTAAATGCGAGTATTTGTCGCTTTGAATCGCCCTTAATAGTCGGCAAAAGCATTCCCACACGCGCATTTTGCAAAAATAATCCATTATGATAGAGCGGAATTTTATCCTCCATAGGTAGCACAAAGTCCGCGCCCATCATCTCACGCGCTTGTTTTTGGCTCACAAACGCCACTTCATCGGCTTTCACCCAGCCTGAGACAAACGAGCTTTGCACCAAAAGCCACTCTTTGCTTTTATCGCTATGAAGCACGATAATAGGCGTGTATGCGAAAATAAGCGAATTTTGCCACCTATCAAAGGGATAGCCGTCAATCTTGCTAAAGCGTGGCTTATTTGTCGGCAGGGCGCGGATATTTGCGCTCTTTATCATAATGGCGATTTTGCGCTCATTGGGATAGGAATTGATATTTATGGATTTCACTAGCTCGGTGAAAAACCGCGCATTTATGGGCTTTTTGCTCTCATCAAAGCCACTTTTATCATAAATCGCCCAAAACATATCCTTTGCCTTTGGAGGGCGGAATTTGTCCTCCCACACGCTAAAATGCCTTTTAAGATATTTTTTCTTTAGCTCTTTGGCTGAATCTGCGCTCGATTCGCCACGATTCACGCCAAATTCGCCCAAATCCATTTCATCATTTTCATCGATTACATAAAGCATCGCATTTTGCGGGAGATTCGCCTTATAAT
>JBNMJF010000069.1:0-8166 GCA_050873665.1 Helicobacteraceae bacterium | reverse complement strand
CCCCCAAAAGAGTGGAATCGCAAACAGCTCCGCTCACTTGGGCGCGTCTCGCAATACAGCGTAGAATGCGCGGGAATCGCGCTTGAAATGGCTGGACTAAAAGATGATGAGCGCATAAAAGACGGAAGAATGGGCGTTGCAAGTGGCTCTAGCACGGGTAGCACGGACGCAGTGCTAGATATGGCAAAGCTATTTTTAAACGATGAAAACAATATCAACGCAAACACATACATAAAGTTTATGCCCCACACCACCGCCGCAAATATCGCGCTTTTCTACTCGCTAAAAGGACGGCTTATTCCTACCTCAAGTGCCTGCACGAGCGGTAGCCACGCAATCGGCTATGCTTACGAGGCAATAAAATACGGCAAAATCGATATGATGATAGCAGGTGGCGCGGAGGAATTATGCGTGAGCGAGGCTTATACCTTTAATCTGCTTTACGCCACGAGCCTTAAAAACACCACGCCAAAGCTCACGCCTTCACCATTTGATAAAAATCGTGATGGTTTGGTGATTGGCGAGGGTGGCTGTATGTTAATATTAGAGAGTGAATCAAGTATGAAAGCGCGTGGCGCAAAGCCTTTGGCTGAAATCGTGGGCTTTGGAAGCACCTGCGATGGGACGCATATCACGCGCCCAAATAGCGCGACAATGAAAGAGGCGATGATTTTGGCACTAAAAGACGCAAATATTTCGCCCAAAGATATAGGCTACATAAACGCCCACGCCACCGCGACAAAATGGGGCGACATAGCCGAATCCATTGCCACAAACGAACTCTTTGGCGAAAAAATCGCCATTAGCTCACTAAAAAGCTACTTTGGGCATACGCTTGGGGCGTGTGGTGCGCTCGAATCCGCGCTTAGCATTGAGATGATGAATGATGAGGTGTTTTTTCCTACGATAAATTTGGTGGAGGTTGATGATGAGTGCGCGAATCTAGACTATCTGCGTGAAGTTAGGGCGATTCGCACGGATTTTGTGATGAATAATAATTTCGCCTTTGGTGGCGTGAATACGAGCTTGATTTTTAAGCGCGTGTGAGAAATTGTGGCGAAGCGATTCGCGAATCTAAAAAATAAGGAGTAAAAAAAATGAAAAAGGTAATTTTAATTTTGGCTTTGGGCTTTGGCGTGGTGTTTGCGAAAAATACTATGCTTTTTGTGGATTTGGATAAGGTGCTTGATAGCGCGGATTTTGCGGAAATGGTAGGCGATGAAGTGAAGTTTAGCTTTGGTGCTGATAGCAAAGAAAAAATCATCGCTAATGCAAAATCGCGGGGCAGGGCAAAAATCGGCGAGGAAAATGCGCGATTCGCCAAATCCTTAAGTGGCAAAGCATATCAATTCAACGAAATTGAAGTCGCTTGTGGATTGGCACTACTCGAAAATTTGGCGGATTTAAAAGCTCAAGCGCAAAGAGTAGGTGGCGCAAAGGCGGTAAATATCACCTCATACTACACAAAATCCGTGCAAAGGGACAGCAAAGACAGCTTTTTATGTTATGTCGGCAAACGCAAAGTGGGCGTGAAACTACAAGCAGACATTGCGAAATAGTGTGATTCGTGGCAAAGGTGGCGGAAATGCGAGTGCAATTAGGTGTGCGATTTTGTAAGGCGTTTATCTCTAAAAATTACGCACTTGAATCTTTGGCGGATTCGGCGCAAAATAGGGCGAATCAAGCAAATTTGCAAAGATTAAATGCGCTAAAAAAAGATTTGGATTTAAGCTTTATCCCGCCCATTGAGCGCAGACGGCTTAGCGATGCTAGTAAAATCGCCTTTAGTCTGCTTGGCGATTCGCCCCTACAAATGCCTATCATCTTTAGTTCGCAAAAGGGCGAAATCAATCGCTGTTTTACTATGCTAAATGATTTAGCCGCGCATAATATCGCCTCCCCTACGGCGTTTTCGCTATCCGTCCTAAACTCCACTCCCGCGCTTTTGGCAATCGCGCAGAAAAACAACAGCGAGATTTTGGCAATTAGTGCGGTGGATTGCTTGGAATATGGGTTAGTAAATGCTTATGCGTTATTATGCGAATCGGCGCAAAATGTGGGTGAATATTTGGGCGAATCCGCACACGATTTGCGCGAATCAAACGGCGAATCAATCGAATCTTTTGGCGAATCGCACCCCAAAGATTGTCTTGTGATTAGCTATGAGGAAATGTTGCATAGCAAGGATATTTGCGCGGTGATTGCGTGTGTGAGTTTGGATTTGGCATTGCCACAAATTGCGCTTGAGTTACGCAAAGATTCGGCGCAAGATTCGCGCCAAAATTTGCACGAATCCACTGCGAATCTAAGCTCGAATCTATCTTTTTTGCATTCTATTGCAAATGAAAAAGCGCATTATCAAAATGGCGATTTTGCGGTGGATTTAAGCGATTTTTTAAAAAGGTTTAGCTTTGCAAATCTTTAGGCAATTTTTTAGAATCGCCCTTGTGGGGCTTTGCTTTGTGCTTTTTGGGAGCATTTGCCTAATAGGCAATATTTTCTTTATCCCGCTAATTTTGCTAGGATTGCATAGATTTAGGAGCGTTCAAAACCTATCGCGCGATATTGTGCGATATTCGTGGCGATTTTTCCTTTGGTGTGCGAAAATTGTGGGCGTTATAAAATATGAATACAGCGGATTTGAAAAGCTAAATTCGCGCGATTCGGGCAAAGATTCAAGCCTAGATTCGCACAAAAATCCAAGCGATTCACGCATTTTTATCGCAAATCACCCAAGTTTGCTTGATGTGGTGCTAATCATCGCAAAGATTCGGCGAATCAACTGCGTGGTTAAGGCGGATTTGTGTAAAAATCCCTTTCTTTTTGCCGCTATTAAGGCAAGTGGCTATATCCCAAATAGCGCAAATGAGATTTTATTGCAAAATAGTCTCTCCGCGCTAAATCGTGGCGAATCCTTGTTGATTTTCCCTGAAGGCACAAGGACAAAAGATAGCATTATTTTCCACAAGGCGGGGAGCTATATCGCTATCAATGCCGCGCAAAGTTTGGCGATGATTTTCATAAAAATGCGTCCTAGAAGTTTGAAAAAAGGCGAAAAATGGTATCATACGCAAAAGATGAGATATAGCGTCATTTTGCGTGATATTTGGGATTTGCAACGCTTCGCGCATAGTAAGCTAAATCCGCTTCGTGTGCGCGAATTGCACAAAAAATTAAGCGAAATTTATAAGGAGGAATTTAAAGATGAGCTTAGTTGATGAGGTTAAGATGATGATAATTGAGAGTTTGAATCTAGATGATATGAAATGCGATGACATACCTTCAAATGCGCCACTTTTTAGCGATGAGGGGCTTGGATTGGATAGTGTTGATGCGCTAGAACTTGGACTTGCAATCCAAAAAAAATATGGCATTGTGCTTGATACAAAAAAGGAAAATCTAAAAGAGATTTTTTACAGCGCACAGAGTTTGGCGGACTTTATCGCTAGTAATAAAGGATAGAAAATGAGCAAAGATGAGATTTTTGGGATTTTAAAAGGCGCGTTAGTGGAGCTTTTTGAAATTGATGAGGGCAAGATTGCGCTGGATAGCAAAATCTATGATGATTTGGATATTGATAGCATTGATGCGATTGATTTGGTGGATTTCATAAAGAAAAAGACGGGGCATAGAATGGAAGCCTCCGATTTCAAGGAAGTGCGAACGCTTGATGACATAGTAGAAGTGGTGTATAAGCAACTCTCAAATGCTAAAAACGCTTAAAATCGCCGTAAATGTCGCCTTTGTATGCGCAATCATCGCATATCCATTTGTGCTATTTTGGGGCGAATCTTTGGCAATCGATTCGGCTGTGATTTCGGCGAATCTTGTGGTGGATTCGGTGGATTCGGTGGTAGATTCGGCGAATCTAACAGCGCGATTCACAAATCAAAACGCGCTAATGTTACTAGGCATTTTATGCGCTTTATCTTTCATAAAATACGCGCTAAACAAAGATAATTTGTCTTTAATAAGCGGTGGATTTTTTGGGATTTTGATTGTGGCAAAAGTCGCGCTAGGGCAAAGCGTAGGGATTTTGGCGTATTTTTATCCCACAATCATAAATGTAGTATTTTTGGCGTTTTTTGCACTTAGCCTAAAAGGCGAATCCATCATCACCAAAATCGCCAAAATGCAAAATCCCGCACTTGATACAAACGGCATTATCTACACGCGCAAACTTACCAAAATATGGTGCGCGTTATTCGCATTTAACGCGCTTGTGGGATTCGCATTGGCATTTATGGAAAATAAAATCTATTGGAGCGTATTTTGCGGGATTGTGGCTTACTGCCTTGTAGGTGCGCTATTTGCGGTGGAATTGCTATATCGGCGATTTGTCTTAAAGCGCGGATTAGCGTGAGCGGGGCGATAAATGAGAGTTATAAAAAATGGCGAAATTTTAGGCGATGAATCGCTAATGCGCGATATTTGCGCCTTTAGCGCGAATGTGGGGCGAATCCCTTGCATAGAAATCTATCTAAGCTCAAGCTATGATTTTATAGTCGCGCTTTTTGGTGCGATAAATGCGGGGATTAAGGCGTATATTTTGCCAAAAGAGGCGCATTTAGGGCTTGGTGTGCTAATCAATGATAATAATTTTGCGGAATTTTTGGGGGATTCGCGTGTAGATTCGGGCAAATCGCGTGGCGATTCGCTCGATTCAAAGCATAATTTTAACGCGAATCTGGCGGATTTATTTAGCGAATCGGCATTGGATTTGCCATTTTTTCTATCCACCTCTGGCAGTAGCAAAGATAAAGGCGATATTATCCCAAAGACAGCGCGTCAAATGATTTGCGAGGCGCAGATTTTGCGTGAGACGCTGGGCGCAAACGCCAATGACACATTCATCGCTTCTGCCACGCACCAGCATTTATACGGGCTAACGCATAAGATTTTTCTCCCGCTCATCGTAGATGCCACAATTTTAGATAATGACTTAAAATTCCCTGAGTTGATTTTAGAATATTGCGCCGAATCTTTGCGCGAATCAATCGAATCTAAGGGCGATTCACGCGATGATTCGCACCAAAATTTGTGCCAAGATTCACGCGATGATTCGCCCACCAAAAACCTTATCTTAATCACTTCGCCCACGCTTTTAAAATATCTCTCCAAACAGCCTAATTTGCGCCCATTATTCGCACTAAAAGCCATAATAAGCGCGGGGGCGAAGTTAGAAAGCGAGATTCGAGCGCATTTTAGGAAAGCAATAAATTTGGATATTTTTGAAGTTTATGGTAGCACGGAAAGCGGGATTGTGGCGTTTAACGCGCATTTTAGCAATCAACTTATGCCATTTCGTGGCGTAAATCTGCGTGTGAATAGCGATTCACGGCTTATTATTCGCTCTTTGTGGTCGGTAAATGCGCTAATGAGAGGGGATTTTATCAGCAATGATAGCGCGAAAATAGAAAACGGCGCGTTAATTTTGCAGGGGCGAATGGATAGGATTGTGAAGTTTTTTGAAAGGCGTGTGAGTTTGGATAGCTTGGAGGCGCAAATTAGGGACTTAACGATTATTGAGGATTGCTTTGTGGGCGTAGTTGCGGGGCAAAATCACGCACATTGCATTATTACGCTTAGCCCAAAAGGCAAAGAGCTATTTTTGCAAAATGGCAAAAAGGGCATTGTGGAGGCAATCAAAACGCTAAAAATAAAAGAAATTCGCCATTTTCATATCCGCGCAAAACTGCCATATAATAATCAAGGCAAAATCACTAAAAAGGATTTTATCGCGTGTGTGGGCGAAAAGATTGTGCCACGCTTTGAGATTATCCGCGCGGAGAGAGATTTGCTAAATGCGCGAAGTTATGTTGATGAGGGCAGTTTTTATTTTGATGGACATTTTGCGAATTTTCCGCTTGTGCCGGGATTTGTAGAGCTTAGCTTTGTGGTTTGGTTAGCAAAAACGCATTTAAATTTGGGCGAAAATTTTAATGTTGAGAGTGTAAAATTTATTAGTTTTTTGCGTCCATTTAGCGAAGTGGAAGTGCAAATGGAGCGCAAAAACAATAAAATCTATTTTCAAATCCTAAGTAATAAAAAAGAGTGTGCTAATGGCAGAATTAGCCCAAAAAATTAAGTGCGAATCACCACGCGAATCTAAGCGCGAATCTTTATGCGAATCGCCACGCGAATCTAATCACAAATCCACCCACGATTCGCCACAAAAATATGCTGATTCGCCCAAAGAGTCGTGGTATGAGAGAGATGAATGCGCTGGACATTTTTTGCTAAATCTCACCATTTGGCTTGTGAAAATTATGCCAAGATTTTTGCTAAATATCATTGTGATTTTTGTAACAGCGATTTATTACGCGTTTTCGCCCAAAGAGCGCAAAAATTTGGCAAAATTTTACAAAATTGCGGAGGATTTTTGCAACAATAATGGCATTTTGTTGCAAAGGAATGCAAAAAAATCCATAAATAAACCCCAAATTTATCTCAATTTTTATCATTTTGGGTGGGCGATTTGTGATAAAATCGCCGCGTGGATAGGCAAAATCAATCACAATGACATAGAGATAAAGGACAAAAATTTTATTGTCGATGAGCTTTGCAGTGGCAAAAAGGGGCAGATTTTGGTGATGAGCCATTTTGGCAATATCGAAGTCGCCCACGCGCTGTCGCAGAAGTTTCATAATCTCCACATTATCAGCTTTGTCTATCAAAAAAATACGGAAAAATTTTTGCAAATGATTGATAAGGTGAGTGGGCGAAAAATACAGCGAATCTATGTCGATGAGATTGATATAGGGCGACTTTTGGAGTTGCGCGAAATCCTTGAATCTGGCGGACATATCGGCATTATGGGCGATAGAGTGGCACTAAATAATAAGCGCAATGTGGTGATGGATTTTTTAGGCAAACCCTGCTATTTTCCACTAGGTGCGTTTATTATCGCGCAACTTTTGGAGGCGAAAATCTCTGCAATGTGGTGTGAAAAAATAGATGGCAAATATCGCGTGGAGTTTGAATCGCTTGGCGATACCACCAAATACAAGGGGCGAGATAAGATTGCAAATCTAAAGCCACTAATGCAAAAATATGTGGATTCACTGCAAAGCCACGCGCTAAATAATCCTACGCAGTGGTTTAGCTTTTATGATTTTTGGGAAAGTCCGCGCGATTTAGATTCTAAGGAATGTTATGAGAGAGATTAAAAGCGCGTTAGCTAGTCGCATTTATGATTTTAAGGCGGAATTTTATGATGTCGATTCAATGGGCGTTATGTGGCACGGAAACTATGTGAAATGTATCGAATCGGCGCGTTGCAGACTGCTAGATGAGGTGGGATTCAACTATAATGCGATGCGTGAAAATGGCTTTGCGATGCCGATTATTAAAATGGAGCTAAAATATATCGCGCCGATTTTCTTTAATGATGATTTTAGGATTCGCATAGATTTGATAGAGTGCGAAAGTGTGCTAAAATTTCAATACATATTTTTAGGCAAAAGTGGCAAAAAGCTAACCCTTGCGCAGACTTCGCAGGTGGCAGTTGATATGCAAAATGGCGAATCGCTATATGAGATTCCGCGCATTTTTAAAGAAAAACTACAAGTTTTTTGCCAAAAAAGCAACATAAATTTAGGAGGATAAAAATGCGATTTTTTATGATAATATGCGTGATTTTCGCGCAGATATGGGCGTTTGGGATTGAGGATTTGCATAGCATTAAGCGCGATAATATCAAAGGCGATTTCGTGCAGAGCAAGAAACTGCGCGGATTTAAAAACGCGCTTGTGAGCTATGGGAACTTTTCTATCATCAACGATGAGCTGTTTTGGGATACGACAAAGCCCGTGATTAGCCACATTAAGATTACTAGCGAGGGCATTTTTTCACTGCAAAATGGCGAGTGGGTGGCGACTAGCCAAAACTACGATAGAAGCCTATTTTTAAGCATTATACGGCTGGATTTAGGCGCTCTGCAGGATAGCTTTGATTTTGTAATAAGTGGCGATAAGGACGCTTGGCAGCTGTCTTTATTACCCAAAGGTGTGCTAAAAAATGTCTTTAGAAATATTGAGATTAGTGGCGGAGAGTTCGTAAATCGCGTGATTTTAGTGGAAAGCAATGGGGATTTTACGGAAAATATTTTTAGTGTGAAGTAGCCATTTGTGGCGATTTGTTAATTTTTTAAAGCGTGGGCGATAT
>JBNMJF010000068.1:0-8205 GCA_050873665.1 Helicobacteraceae bacterium | reverse complement strand
TATCCAGCGATTAAAAATAGCAAAAACGCCACAGGCTGGTAGCAAACAAGCCATAGCGAATCGCGCTGAAAATTATTTAAATCAATTAGCGAGAGTGAGCCTACCACCATAATGGGCGCAAGGATTGATAATCCGCTTACAACTTCAAAGCTTAAAAGTTGCGAAACCGCCCTTGCTGCGCCAATAAGCGAGTATTTATTCGCCGAGCTTAGCCCAGCCAAAAGCGGTCCATACATTCCCACCGCGCTTACACTTAGCGCAAATAAAATGCCGACATTTATATCCGCGACAATGGGGCGAATCGTTGTCCCAAAAAGGCTAAATTCAGGCAAAAATGGCACAGGTGCCATTGCAATAAATGCCGTAGCCACCGCCACGATAGGGGCTAGGCGGAATAAAAAGCCATTGGCATTTTTTGGGATAATGTCCTCTTTGACAAATAGCTTTATGCCATCAGCCACGATTTGCAAAAGTCCCCAAGGTCCTATGTGCGTGGGTCCTAATCGTTTTTGCATTAGTGCTAAAATCTTTCTATCCAAATATGTCCCATAACCCGCGAGTGCGGAGAATACGAGCAAAATCACTAGGATTTTTATAATGATTTCTAAAAAACTCATTGTGCTTTTTCCTTTTTAGTCGTATTTGCAAAAGTGGCATTGGCGAATCTTGCGCCACCAAAGGCATAAATCGCATTTGCTATTTGTGGCGATACGGCAAAAAATGCGCCCTCCATTTCAAAATCCACATAGATTCGCCCTTTGATTTCTACGCTATTGATTATAAGCTCGACTTCATCACCCACGCTAACGCCCATACTTAGGGCTAAATCCTGCATTTTGTCTTTTGAGACATAGATTCCTAAAGGCGTGGTAAAGTTGCTAGAATAACGAGTGTAGGGATAGAAATGGGGAGTAATATCCCTTAAATACGCGTTTGTCTTTTGGGCTAAAATCGGGGATTGCTTCAACTCGCTTCCTTGATAGACTTTAGTCTTATCTGCGTTGCTCGTTTCGCAAAACCCCGATTTTATCTCCAAAATACTTCCGCGTGGAGCATTTGTATATTTTTCCCCGTCATTGCGAGAATCGGCGTCAGCCGATTCGTGGCAATCTATTTTATTTTTTTGGATTGCTTCGGCTTCGCCTCGCAATGACGATTTTAACGAATTGTATTCTAAAAGCACACCTCGCCTATCCACTCCCCCATTATCATAATAATTCGCCAATTTTGGGGTGCTAAAATCGCACTCTAAATTTAGATTCGCGCTTAACGCTTCCAAATATTTTGGTGCAGAAAATAGCGCGTTTATTGGCAAAAGACGATTGTCAATATTTACCATACTATCATTCATTGCGCTAAAATAGGGCAGGGTAAAGTCCGCATTTACGCTATCAAAGGTAAAATCGCCGATTTCACGCCACCCGATAATCGCGCCAAAATCGCTAGATTCGCCACATTCATTTGCCGAATCTAGCACCAAATTTTGATAGATTCCATTAGCATTTGCGGTGGGCGGATTTAGCGTAAGCGATATTTTCCCACTTCGCGTAAGATTCGCCAATATTTTAGCAAGATAAGGCGCGTTTTTATTAGCATAAAAATCAGCTCCGATTAAAAGCAGTGGCGCGGTGTTTGGCGCACTTAAAAGCATATTTTGCAATTCCACAAATTTCGCATATTCCAATCCACACTTCGCAAAAAACTCATAATATTCGCGCTTTTCTGTCGAATCCACCTTTTTGGTAACTTCTTTTTCCGCGCCATTTTCATCTTTGATAGTCTCTTTTATTTCGCGCTGTGTGGAAAAATCGACTTCGATTTTTGGCAGATTTTCCAAAATCGCCGAATCCAAAATCCCGCAAATCGCCAAAATCACCGCATCTTCGCACCCACACTCAATCTCTAAAAATTTTTTGCTAAGCCTTGATAGCAGATTATCACGCAACGCGTGGGCGAAAACAAAGGCGCAATCTTTTTGCATTTTTAGCGCATTGTTGATTTTGTAGCGCACAAGGGGATTTTCGTATTTTGGATTCCCGCCTACGCTTATGATTAGCTTGGATTCGGCGATAGATTCAAGCCTAGCGCGGGGGCAATCGCCCAAAATGTCTAAAATCTTAAAGTAGTTTTCTAACTCGGCGTTGATTAGCTTCACGCCAAGCGCATTTTTTAGGCTTTGCAAAAATTTTGCCTCGTTGTTTGTGGTGTTTCCACCTACAATTATCGCCTTTGCGCTTTTTATTGCGCTAATTGCGCGATTTAAGCAATCCTCGCTTAAATCTACTACTGATTTTTCCAAATCCAAAACCTGCCCGAATCGCCCACCAGCGCAAATAGGATTAAAATTAAAATCATTTGTTACGCGGTAGAGTTTCATCTCATTTTGCGCGTTTTTTTTGCCCTCCAGCACTATTTTGCACCCGCTCGGGCAGAGATTGCAGGTGCTATCCACTTTTTGCAATTCCCACGCGTTTGTGGTGTATTGAAAACTCTTTACGCCAAGCGCACCCACAGGGCAGACGCTCACGCATTCCACGCAGTCATTGCAGGGATTTTCCGCGCAAACATTTTCGCCCACAAAGCCGATTACGCCTTTTTGGGCGCGATTCCACACGCTAAAGGCATCTTTTGGCATTTTTTCTTTCCATTTTGCCGAATCTAGCTGTGGAATGCTGTCGCTTTTTATAACCTTTAGATTCGCCTCGCCCAAATTGTCCTTACACGCCGTTACGCACCGCTCACAAAGGATACAAAGGCTCGGGTCGTATTTCACTTGCCCCCAGCTATCGCGCTTTTTAAGCGAATCTGCCACAAAATAAGGCTCATTATCCACGCCAAATAGTAGCGTAAAGTCCTGCAACTCGCACTCTCCACTTTTATCGCACACACCGCATTCTAGCGGGTGATTCACGCAATAGCTTTGCATTATCGCCTTGCGCTCGGCAAGGATTTCAGGCGTGTTTGTGGCTACACTCATTCCGTCTTTGACTTTCGCGTTACACGCATACACGCGCTTTCCGTCCGCCTCAACCATACATAGCTTACACGCCAAAGTCGGCGAACAACCGCTAAGATAGCAAATCGCGGGAATAAAAATACCATTTTTCCTAGCGACATTTAGCAGATATTCGCCCTCGTTTGCGTTGATTTGCTGATTGTTGATTGTGATTTGCGCCATTTTTTACCCTTTAGTTGCCGTGTGAATTGAAATATTTTTAAATGGATAGCTTTGTTTTAAGCCCTTTGCACCGCATAAAATGCCAATGATTCCGCTAAAATTTTCGCTTAACTCACAAATTGCATAAATCTCTTGCGAATCTAGCAAAAATCTAATCTCTTGCTTATCGTTTAAACGCCACGCACGGGCAAATTCTCGTGAAATTTTAAGTGTGGGGATTTGCTTTGAATCGTGTAAATTCTGTAAATCCATTAAATTTCGCGAATCTTGCGCAAAATCGCCATTAAAATAATCCACAAAAATCACGCAACCATTATGCTCTGGCAGATTTTGGGGCGATTCTAGCGCGAAATTTTGTGGCAACGAATCTCCCTCACACAAAATATCAAATTTTGAATGCGCCTTTAACGCGCTTAGCATATTTAAAATATTTGTTTTGCGTGAGTGCGCTAAAATGTCGCGCCCCACTAGCAAAAGCGGATTTTTGCTTTTTAAAATCGCATTTTTTAGCATTTGCAATTCCTCTTCGCTCACATTTGTCTCTGCGCTCAAATAGCCGTAATCAAGGGCGTTTATGAAATCGCTTAGCTTTGAATCCGCGCTATTGTCGGCGAATTCATACAAAAATAACGCCACAACGCCCTCTTCTGTGCCGATTTCATAGCGGACATACAAATCTGTCTCGCAATCCAAAAATGGATAAAAATTCGCATCGCATTTTGGTAGCAATGCGGGATTATAAAATCCAAGTGTGATGATAAAATCGTAATTTTTTATTTTGTCAAGCATTTGAATTGCCTTTAGTTGCGGTTGAATCCGTGATTTGCGCGGAGTTTGTATCTGTTTCTACGCTCTCTACGCACGAATCGCACTCTTTTTTCACCACAATACTCCAATCCACTTCGTTGAATCGCAGAGAATTCATAATCGTCCAGCCATTTTGCGCCACAAGATTCGCGCTTTTTCCTATGCCACTAAAATCGCCCACTTCAAAGATAAAAATCCCAACTTCGCCTTGCGCCAAATCCTGCGCCACAATTTCACACATTCGCATAGTAAAATTTTCGCCCAAATGCCGTAAATCAAATCGTTTCATTGCTCTTACCTATCCACTTCGCCAAAGATGATATTTGTCGAGCCAATGATTGTAACGACATCAGCCAAATAATGCCCGGGCAACAAATCCTGCAACACACCGCAATGATAAAAGCTAGGAGCGCGGACTTTTAAGCGGTATGGATATGGTTCGCCTTGCGAGTTTATAAAAAAGCCTAACTCGCCCTTTGGTGATTCGGTGGGGGCGTATGATTCGCCCTTTGGTGGGCGCATACCTTGCGTGGTTAGCACGAAATGTTGCATTAGCGAGTAATTTTGCGTCATAATCTGCTCTTTTGGCGCGGAAATATACTCTGGCGCGTCTGCCATAATGCCTTTGGGTGATTTGGGATACATTGCGATTAGTTGCTTTAAAATCTTAGCAGATTGGCGAATCTCCTCCATATATAGCAAATACCGCGCGTAGCAATCGCCGTCCGTTGCGTAAGGCACATCAAAATCTAACTCGCCATATAGCTCATAAGGCTCTTCCTTGCGAATGTCCCATTTAAAGCCACTTGCGCGGAGCATTATGCCGCTTAAAGCCCATTTTTTTGCTAAATCCGCGCTAACAACGCCGACATTTTCTAGCCTAGCCCTCCAAATGCGATTTTTTTCTAATAGATTTTCGATTCGCCCGATTTCTTTGGGTAATCTATCCAAAAATGCGTTTAGATTTTCGCACCAATTTGGTGGCAAATCAAGTGGCACACCGCCGATTCGCACACTTGAATGCGTGAGCCTAGCCCCGCAATAATCCTCAATCAAATCTAGCCCAAACTCCCTCTCTTTAAAGCCATAGAGCATTATGGATAGCGCACCGACATCCATTCCGTGAATCGATATGAAAAAAATATGTGAGATTATGCGATTTAGTTCTAATAGCATTGTGCGGATTATTTGCGCACGGAGTGGGATTTGAAGCCCAAGTAATTTTTCTACTGACAGCGCAAAAGCGTAGTTATTTGAAGTGGCGTTGATATAGTCCATTCTATCTGTGGTGGGCAAAAATTCGTTATAAATCATATTTTCTGCCATTTTTTCCATACCGCGATGCAAATAGCCAATCTCTGGCGTTGCTTTGGTAACTATCTCGCCATCTAGCTCTAAGATTAGCCTTAACTGCCCGTGCGCTGATGGGTGTTGCGGACCGAAATTTAGTATCATTTTGTCATCATCGCGCTCAAAGGCGATATTTTCAAATTGTGGCTTAAGTCTTGTGTAGATTTGCTTCATCTTATCGCCTTTTATCTAGCTGTTTTTGTTTATCAAACTTAGTAACAACAAATACGCCTTCGCTCTCTTGGTAGGCGATTTTGGTGGGCGAATCATTCGCGCTTTTTGGATTCGCACCCTTTGGCACTTCAAAGCCTATGAGCGAGAAATTCATCGTATCATTTTCATCGACAAATGAGCTATTGCGCTGTTCTGCGCCGACTTTGTCGCGGTAATCTTTGCCAAAAATCCTATCGATTTCATACCACTGCGCGTCCTCATCGCCTTGCAAGGGATAATCTTTGCGCAGTGGGTGTCCGCTCCAATCATCTGGCATTAAGATTCGCTTTAAATTTGGGTGATTTGTAAAAATAATGCCAAACATATCATAAGCTTCTCTCTCGCACCAAAGGGCGTTTCGGTAGATTTCCACACACGAATCTACTTCCTTTGTCGTTTGCGTTTTTACGCGCACACGCAAGATTCGCTCCATTGATAAAAGTTGATAAAAGACTTCAAAGGAATCATCGCTTAGATGAATCGCGCTTAGTTCGCTTAAAATATCAAATCCGCAATCGCGCAAAATCCCTAGTGCCTCCAAAATATCATCTTTATCCACGCGCACGACTAAATCGCCTAGCTCCACAAATGAATCCAAAACCTTTATGCGATTTTCAATCATCGCCAAAATGCCATCAAACTTCGTGCCTTTGGCATTTATTTTTGGCGTCTCGCGCGGAATCTCAAAGCGATTTTTGTGATAAACTTTTTTTTGTAAATCTTGCATAAAAACCCCTAAATTAGACGCTTTTTGGTGGGCGATTTGATTGCTTTGGTGCTACGAATCTTTTGTTGCAAAACCATTATAGCATATTGCAAAGTCTCGGGGCGCGGGGCGCAACCGGGCAAATAAATATCCACAGGAATGATTCTATCCACGCCTTGCACGGTGGCGTAAGTATTAAACATACCGCCCGTGTTTGCGCAGCTACCCATTGAAATCACCCACTTTGGCTCAGGCATTTGGTCATACAAACGGCGCACGAACTCCGCGTGTTTTTTAGTAACCGTCCCAGCTACAATCATCAAATCACTTTGTCTAGGACTAGCGCGAAAAATCGTGCCGAATCTATCCAAATCATAGCGCGAAGCCCCCGCTGCCATCATTTCAATGGCGCAACAAGCCAAGCCGTAAGTCATACCCCAAAGCGAGTTGCTAGTCGCCCAATTTGTGAGCTTATCAACGCTACTTAGGGCTATTTGAGGTTCTGCCATAGTAATGCCCCCTTTCTCCACGCGTAAATAAAGCCGATAGCCAAAAGCGCGATAAATAAAATCATCTCCGCAAAACCAAAAAGCCCCAGTGCCTTAAAATTCACCGCCCACGGAAACATAAAGATAATCTCCACATCAAAGAGTATGAAAAGTAGCGCGATTAGGTAGTAATGCGTGGAAATGCGATTTTGCTGTTTGTTTGCGATTACCCCGCATTCATAGGTGCTAACTTTGAGTTTCTCGCGGGATTTGGAGGCGATTTTGTTGCTTAGGAATCGCTGTAGCCAAAGTGTCGCACCAAATGCTATAAATGTAATCACAAATAGCATAAATGCCCCAAAATACGGATATACAAATGTGGAATGCGTCATTTTATCCCCTTTTTCGCGTGGATTCGCGCCTTTTGTGATTATAAAATAAGCGCGATTTTGCTATTTTTTGCTTTTTAAAGCGCGATTTTAAAATAAATAAACTTAAATATAAATTTTTGTATTTTTGCGTTTTTCTAGTGCAGTGCGCAAATATAGGGAAATTAGCTTAAATCAAAAATATAATAATGTGAGTTTTTGAAACAAAATTGGACTAACATAACACACTTAGGCTTTAATTAATGCTACTTGTGTTGCCAAAATCAATCTCACTGCTTACTAGCTTTTAAAAAGTCCCGCAAAATTTCTATGATTGTTTCCTCCTCAAATTGCGATTTAAAAAATATTTTTGTCTTAAAAATTTCACTTTGCTCCAAAAACTTCTCTGCACGAGTGATTTTTGAGCGTTCCTCGTTACTTAAATCCCGCTCATCTTTGCCCTTGCTTTCTATCACACAATAAATCTGTCCCTTATCCCCACTTTTTAGGATATAGGCAAAATCAGGCGTGTAGCTTTTGCCACCAGCCACAGGGATTTTTAGTGAGTTTTTAGGGATTTTGGTAAAAACTTCCACCTCCTTAATATCTTGCAAAATGTTTTCCCGCTCAATTTGTGAATCATAAAACAATTCCCTAAAAAGATAGTTTTTAGGAATATGCTTATTTTCCTCATCGCTACCACTTTCTATGCCTAAATTGCTTGATGCTACATATTCTCGCGCATTGCCATTTTCATCAGTGAAACTTGTGGGGTGTGTAGAGCTAGCGATTTTGACAAAGCCCACTTCAAAGCCACTGAGTGCGTTTTCAAACAAAAATCGATTAAATTCCTTTTTTAGCATAGCGATATTTCGCGCATTATAAAGTTTCTTATCAAAGCCCACAGATTCTAGCACTATGCGCAAGGTTTCTACATTAACAAGTAAAGCATTTGCACCCTCTCGCAAAAATTCACTCTCACTCATCGCTTGATAGTGGATTTCCCCCGCACTAGAATCTTCCAAAATCTCTTGCAAACTCGCGCCTTGCTCGTTTGTATCTAGCCGTTTGGTTGTCGCTTTAATGCTTGAACTC
>JBNMJF010000067.1:0-8259 GCA_050873665.1 Helicobacteraceae bacterium | reverse complement strand
ATGAAATATAATGGATATTTGGGCATTTTATTTTATAATCAAATAATGCAAGATTTAGAGTTTGCAACTAAATCAATGATAGGCAAAGAGTTAAATGCAGAGTTTGAGCGATTATTGCCTTGCAAGGATTTTTTCAAAAAATATTGCAAAGAAAATAATGTAAGTTTTGTGTTTGAAGTGATTACAAAAAATGACCAAGAACACCCCATAGATTATGATGAAGATTTTGTAGTTTTACTTGATTGCTTTAAAAATACTGAAATAGAGGAAACTATCGATATTTTTAGCATTGATATGCCAAAAGAAATTAGAAAAAAGACATTACTTTATAAGGTGCTTAATGAAAGAGAACTTGATAGTCTAGTTGAAGTTTATAAAAATTCTTATGATTTGGATTATGAAGGAGTTGTGATAGTAGATAGCTCCAAAATCCCCAATCGCTTAAAAATTAAAACGAATTTTTATAATATTAAAAGAGCGTTAAGAGGATTATCTGGCAGTGATAAAATCGCTCATAAAAATGATAAAAATTCGCGTATCATTTATGAATTGCATAATTCCATAGAAAAATGGAAATCCGTCAAACTTAGCGATGTGCGTAATATTTTAAGTAAGATTCAATAGTATTTTTATAAGATTCGCCTTATTGCCTAAAAAATTTAGTTTTCTTTAAGGTAAAATTTGCCACACTTTTACTTAGTGGAACTTTGCTTTAACTTTGTCCCGCCCCTTGAAAGCGCAAAGGTATCATTGGGGACGACTTCATCGCATATAAAATAAATCAAACTCACCGCAATAAGCCACTACAATAAAAGTCAATTTTTTTAATCGCAACTTAAGCCAAACTAAATATGCTATAATCGCACTGATTTTAACTAAGGGATTTACGATGCGCTACGCTCTAAAAAACAAAGACATAGACATTTTAACATTTGAGATTTCACAAGATTCGGCGACGCATAATGGCGCATTAAAGCAACGCACCACATTTAAGAAAATCACGCAAATTATAAACCCGCATTTATTGCCCCGTGCGATGAGCGATTCATCAATCAACGCATTAGAAAAATGGCTACGCAAAAGACAAGCCCCGCAACATAGGGAATTTGCCCATAATATTTTTAAAACGCTGGATTCGGCGGATAATCTTATGGCGTTTTTGGATATTTCTTTGGCACTCTCACTAAATGATAGCTTTTGGATAATCCCCGCTGATAGGGATTACAAATGGTGCGATTATAATTTATATGATAATGCCTTTGATGAATCCTTGCAACGCATTGCATTTGGCGCGAATCCACATAAGATGACTAGCATTACGCTTTCACCTGAATACACGACTGATGGAATGCTTCCTAAATGCTGGGTTAGGGAAAATGGCGATATTTACCTTTATAAAGGCTCTAGCAAAATGAATGACGGCGCAGATGAGCCATATAGCGAGTATTATATGGCACAGATTGTAGGTGCGCTTGGATTTACGCATATCGCTTATGATTTGGGCGAATTTTGCGGGAATCTTGTGAGTTCTTGCGCTATTTTTACTAACGAAAATGAAGGCTATTTGCCTATCTATCATTGCCTTGAGCCTAGCATTATCAAATCTCACAAAGCCAATCTAATAAATCCCATTGCGAAAATCTATGGAGAAAAAGATTTTGAGGATTTAATGCTGTTTGATGCGCTAATCTGCAACACCGATAGGCATTTGGGTAATTTTGGAATGATAATTAACAACAACACAAATGCGATTTTGCGCCCTGCGCCCATATTTGACAATGGCTTAAGTGTGATGACGCTATTTGATGAGAATGCTACTAGCGAGGTGGCGCACCTTACCAGCTTTTTTGAGCTAAATTTAAATCAGCAATTAAAGCGATTCGCACAGCCTCGCCATATCCCGCGCCTAGAAAAGCTAAAAGATTTTTCATTCACAAAGCATAAAAATTTCAATATAGACGACAAATGGCTTGAATCCACGCAAAGATTCATACAAAATAGGGCGAATCTAGCCATAAGATTCGCCTCTGATAAGTGATTCGCACTCAAATCTAAAAATCTACCACCCTACTCTAAATTCCAAACTCCCGCCATTACTCATACTTCTATCGCCAAAGTTGCCATAATAGTTTAAGCCAAACTCCATTGCGTAATTTGTCTTATTTAGCACATAGCTTATCCCCGCACTTGCATAGCCTAAAAATTTATCATTATCTAACAAAATATTTATGGTATTATTACTCACCACAACCTTACTTGTAGCAAGTTTATGCGCCAAATTAGCTCGAATCCCAGCCCCAAGATTCAAGCCAAAAAATCCAAAGTATTTACGATAGCTCACACCCAAATCCGCATAGATAAGATTATATAGCGATTTATCATAATCTTGCATTGTGCTATTATCAAGTGCGGATTTCACGCTTACGCTATTTGTGCTTAAGCCTTTGTAGTCAATGCCAAGTTCTGCGCCTAAAATCCCAGCATCGCCTAAATCAAAATCTTTGCCAAAAGCCACACTTACGCCAAATCCTAAGTCATTGGGCTTTATTTTTGCCACTTGTTCGCTACTAACTTCATTGGCAAAGTAGAAAAAGTCCCCACGCGCCTTGATAAACATATCATAGACTAAGTCTAATTTGTAGTTTAGCCCTAGCATTAGATTCGCACTTTTTATGCTAAATGCTTTGTCGTTTTTATCGCCCAAACTCCCATAGCTAAAGCCAAAATGCACTCCCAAAGCATTCGCATAATCTAATTTTCCGCTAAATGCAGTGATGAATCCGCCTTCTAAGCCTGAGGGCCGATAATTCCCAGCTTGTTTGTAGAGATTATGCAAAATAAAGGGTGCGATTGCAAAGTAGTAGCTATCGTAGCTTTGCGCTGTGGTGCGATTTAGATTCGTGCGATTGCGCGTTTGATTCGCACTGTATCCTGTGTTATTGGGCGGATTCACCCTAGGGTGTTGCAGATAAATCCCGCGCTGAGTATTGCGATATGTCGCACCCTGCGCCAAAAGTAGCGAATCATTATCGCGCGATTTATCATAAGAAAATGTCTCGTTACTTTGAATCGCATTCATCGAGTAGCGATTCCTATGCGGATTGTAGGGCTGTTTTTTGGGCGGTTTGGGATATTTGTGCGGATAAATAATCGCGTTGCTTTGCAAGAAAAAATTATTCATAGTTTTTATGTTTGATTTGTAAAGCTCGGTAATGGGCGTGTTTATGATGATTCCACCGCTTGGCGCATTATCTCCAGCAAAGTTTATGACAAAACTATCCCCGCTTTGCGTGATTGTGTAGTAGTCCTTATCTTTGCTAATGAGCCTATCAAAGTAGCTCGTGGGGAGTAGTTCTGTTCCGTCAATATTTGTGATAATTTTGCCTATTTTGTATTCTTTGCCTAACTCGAAAAATTCGCCAAAATCTATGGTGATTTTGCCACTAGATTCAAAATCAATATTATTAAAATTAACGCCGTTGCCCGTAATTACCAAATGTGAAGTATGTTCTAAACTTGCTTGATTTGTATAAGTGTAACCGCTAAAAGTATTAAAAGTCGTTTGATTTTCGTTGATTTTAAGAGAGTAATTTCTGATTCTGAATTGAGTGCCATTTCCACCGCGTAAATGCGCCACTTTATTACCAGCATTGACATTTGTGCTATATAAAAAGATACTTTTGCGATTATCAAAGATTATCCTACCATTTGATTCGGCAGAAATGCCGTAAATTATGCCACTATTTATAATAGTGGCTGTATCTGTCGTGGGAAAAACTATACTTATACTACCGCCTATCGTGCCATTGTTTTCGACTCGATTTAGATAACCTTCGATTATATCACCAGCCGCACCTGTTTTATTTATCGTGCCATTATTTATAAAATCCATTATTCTGTTTGTGGTGGTTGCAGTGTTATTTGTGGTGATTTGATTCACGCTTATTGTAGCGGTATTTGTAAATGTGTTGATAATTATTGTATTTGTGGGATTCGTATTATCAAGTTGAATCTTGCCAAAAGTAGCATTTTCGCGATTGCTTTCAATAGAATTATAAGATTGGCTTATTGTGCAGTCTGGATTTTGATTGTTGCAAATAACTTGCAATTCCGTAGCATTTAGATTCGCATTTGTAAGATTACCTATTATGCCCCCCCCCAGAGACAATACAAACACCCACCACGCCTTGAATCTAAGCATACTTTCCAAACTCTTTTCTATTGATTTGATTAAAGATTTAACTAAACAAAATCGGCTTATAAATGCTTATGATAAAAATTTGCCAAAGAAATTTTTGCAAATTTATTAAACAATCGCAAAAACTTTGTGTTGTAATAATACTGCGCTTATATCGCCCACTTCAGCGATTTTAGTCCCTTGTTAAATTTCGTTATGGTATAATTAGCCAAATATGACATAATGGCTAAAATGGGGAGATTAAATGAAATATGTGCTAAAAGATAAAGACAAAAAACTTTTAGAATATTTCGCACATTATGTTTGGTGGGAGAAAAAAGATGAAATTATCGCTAATAATCCCTTGCGAATCGTTGCTAGTGCAATGAAAGATGCTAATAGTTTGGATAGCTTTAAAAAGTATGCGAATTTAGCGATGACTTACTAAAAGAAACGCTTAAAAAGGCACAAGCAGGGTGGCTTGATGCAAAATCGTGGCATTTTTGGCACATTAGACTTTATGGGATAGATGCCACAATCCCACCGCTACCAAAACGAGGATTTTTAAAATGAAATTACGATTTAAGATAAAGCACAAAAAATACATTTATCCACACTTAAAAAGTGTAAAAGATTTAAATAGCTTTTTCTTAAAAAGTGTTGATTGATTTTTATTAGACAGGGCTTAATATTTGCTACTATGGTAATTTTATGATAATTCTTTATAGAAATAAATATTAAAAAGATTCATTAAGATAGTCAATATAAACAATATTTAATATTTACAATCAACACTTTTTGAGAAAAGAGTCTTAAATTATTTAATTCATCTTTTGTAAGCCTAATCTCTTGTTTATGGATTCTTCCAATTCCTTGACTTCCCTCGCCCATTGCTCCGCTTCGTCTGCTCTCCGCTCCGCAAATTCTACTAATACTTTCATTATGTGCGGTGGAGTTATTTCTTCCATCTTTTTCAGTAGTTGTGGATTGTCTTTGTGTTTGTATATCAAGTCGATTATTTCCTCCATTTCCGATTCCGTAGGGATTGGTAGGTATGAGTATTTGTGCGGTGTTGTCGCTGTTTGTGATTGCATTTGTGTCGTCATTGTTGTGTTCCTTACTTTGTATTTTAAAAAATTTTCGTATTGTAACAAAAAAATCTTTGAATTTTTTATAATTCCATTCCACCACTATCATTAGTGTGATTTTTGTGGGGATTTGCTTTATTTAATGATTTTTCTATGCTGATTCCAATCTCTCTTTTTAGCGCATTTGCCCTATCATAAATCCACTTATGATTTTTAGTGATTTTATCCACAAGGCAATCATTTGCCTTATTGTATTTGAAAATCAGCTCTTTTTCACTCCCACTATTATCAAATAGCACAATCTTATCGCAAAATTTTGCCACTTTTAGCAGATTTTGCAAGGATTCATCAAATCGCTTATCGATTAACGCGCTATCTATGTCGTGTCCGCCTTTGGCAACTCTAGCTTTTACCCTATCTTTAGCGATTTGTGGCATATCTACACCGATATAATACAGCGATATGGCGAATCTATGCGCTTTTAGCTCCGCAAAGAGATTCGCAATGCTTTTACCACAAAGTGTGGTTTCTTGGTTAAAGTCGCTTTTCTTTTTTATACAGGTTTGGCGAAGTTTTAAAGCGATTTTGGCGGCTTTGAATTGTTCTTTAGGATTTTTCCAATTTCCAAAGCTACTGACAAATTCATCGGTATTTATTCTTGCGCCAAAGGATTCGCCACACAAAAGCAAATCATAATAAAGAGTGCTTTTACCTGCACCATTGATTCCACCAAAAATAAAGGCATTAGCGGATTTATCTTGCATAATTGTCCTTACATTCCCATTTCATTATCATTAGTGTGATTTTTGTGTGGGGTAGGTTTATGTGGGATTGTAGGGGATTTTTGTAGCATATTGCATTCTTTTAGTATCTCTTTTGCATTTTCTATATCCTTATGCTCGAAGTTTTGTTTAAATAGATTTATCTCATTTGTCTTTATGCCAAAGTTTAATGCGATATTTTTCCATTGCGTTCCTGCATTTATGCAATCACGCAGAATAGCCACAAAGTCCTTATCGCTCACATTAAATTCAGTTGCGATTTCTCTGCATAGATTTAGGCTTGGTAAATTCTTACATTCTACAAAGTTTAATGCGTGGCGTTGCTTTTCATAAGGATAAGGCGCAGGATTCAAATCATAGGCTGGGCTTAAATGCCATAATTTAGTAGCTTTGTCATAAAGCAATGCGTGGTTTCGTAAATGGTCATCCGTATTGCCAAATAGCGTATTAAATAGCATTCGCCTAAAAAGCTCCGCTTTATTGCTTGAATCTAGCTCTTTAGCAATATCTGCGTAGGATTTATACTCTGCGTCTTTCTTTTCGCTTACTTTAAGCAATGACATTGCGGACATAAATGGGATTCGCATATCCCCATCTCTATCGAATCTCTCTACTAATAGGACAGGCTTTTGATTTGCTTTGATAATCTTAAAGTTTGTAGTGCGAATTTTAGCGCGTTTGGCTAATTCTAGCATAACAGATTCCCAAAGGATTACGGAGTGTAAATCATTGTTAGAACCAAATTTGGCAATATATAGTTTGCCTTTATCCTCTACACTTGCCTTTGGTCTAGCTCCGCCAAGCGATGAGCTAGGATAGAGTAATAGTCTTAAATCATCTTGTGAATATTTATCTTTTTCTACCTTTAGCGTGGAATCTTGTAACTGATTTAAATGCAATAGCTTTGGAATATTTGTGTTATGAGCGACAAATTCATCGCCCACCTTTAATCGCAATGCACCTGTGCGAAAATAATCACTTACGCCAAGCATAAATTCGCTTTCGGTTAGCATTTTCTCTGCATAGCGTGATTGTATCAATCTACCCCATCTATCAGGCGAAATATCGCTAAATGCACCCCAAAGTTGTTTATTATAATGAGTTTGCGAATCTAGTAACAATAATGGGTCAATGGCAAAGGAATTTGCCGAATCTAACCACGATTTATCGTAAGCAAAGCTATATGATTCTCTATCTAAAATAGATAATGTGCCTACTAGATTATCATTTTCATAGATTTGTATGGGTTGCATACCATAATCCTTATGCTATTTTAGGCGTATTATAGCATAAATGCCTTATAATTCTATCCCAATCTCTCTTTTTAGCGCATTTACTTTTTGTAAGGTTTAACTGATAGGGCATAGTCTATATTTTCTTGTGGTATATTATAGCGTTGCTTAAACCATTCAATCTCTTGTGGCAAGGCTTCATCTTGTATCATTGTGATTGCATATCGTTCGATTTGTGTTAGATGACTTTCTTTATCTTTGATATGCAATAACAAATCACATAAGCCCTCTACGCTTAAATGCCTATTTTTGTCGCCTATGGAGCAATTTATAGTAAGCAATAGTGGTGGTAATGACATTTTAGTCCTTTTTATACAAACATTCAGTGATTGCTAATATAGCTTTAGTGTATTTGTCTCTAAAATCCCAAGTATTATCGCTATCGCTGTTTAAGTAAATAAAAATCTCTAGCGTCTCAAAGGCAGTATCATTTATGTGAAATGTATGCCTAAAGGCACGATTATGGCAGATTTGATTAGATTGCAACTCTGCTTTAGCATTTTCGTTATTTGCACCTATGATAAAGGGCATTAGGATTGAATCGCAATCATTATCAAATTCCATCATCTTATCATAATTCATATTAGCTATCCACACTTTGCTAGGAGCAAAGATAGGTGGCAATATTTCACTTGCGATATACATTTGCATACAAAAGAGTTGTTCTAGCTTTTTCCTTGCATTCCACAGCACCGCGCTAGTTTCTTTTAGCGATTCTATCCGTGATTCGATAGGTGCATTTTCCATTCTAATAGTTCTTAAATAAATCTTGGTGTCTGCCTATCCTACGCAAATACAATTCTTTGTCATCTCGCTTATAGACTATGACTAAATCCCCATAAATGTGGCATTCTCTAAAGCCTTGATATTCGCCCCACAAGTTATGGTCTTTTAAACTTTGTGGCAAAATATCTTGTGTT
>JBNMJF010000066.1:0-8292 GCA_050873665.1 Helicobacteraceae bacterium | reverse complement strand
ATTTATACGATTGGATTGCAGGTTTGCACACATTTGGGCTGTATCCCGCAATACAATGCAGAGAAAAAAGAGTTTTTGTGCGCCTGCCACGGGGGCTTATTTGACATTTCAGGGCGCAATATGGCAGGTCCTCCGCCAAAACCTATGGGGATTCCGCCTTTTAATATTGACGGGACAAGGCTGGTTTTGGGCGAAGAGGGCGAGATTTACAAACAAATGGTAAAAGCATAAAAAGGGGGATATAAAGAATGGCAGAGATAAAAAAGGCTGATGGCTTTATAGACTGGCTAGACCAGCGACTAGCGGTAAAAACGCTGACAAAAGTCTTAATGACAGAGTATTGGATTCCCAAAAACATAAATTGGCTTTGGGCGATGGGCGTGGTTTTGACGGTGTTATTCTTGCTACTAATTGTTAGCGGAATCTTTTTGCTAATGTATTACAAGCCAGACACGGCATTAGCGTTTGATAGCGTGAATCGCACCATTATGCAAGAAGTGGATTTTGGGTGGCTGTGGCGACATTTACACGCAGTGAGTGCTTCGCTAGTATTTTTAATCATCTATATCCATATGCTTGTGGCGATTTACTATGGCTCATATAAGCGTGGACGTGAGATGATTTGGATTACAGGAATGATAATATTTGTGCTGTTTTCTGCGGAGGCATTTAGCGGATATATGCTACCTTGGGGGCAGATGAGCTATTGGGCGGCAAAGGTTATCACGGATTTATTTAGCAAAGTGCCATTTATTGGACCTGACTTGGTTGTGTGGATTCGCGGGAATTTTATCCCTGAAGATGCGACTTTGACGCGATTTTTTATGCTCCATGTGTTTTTATTGCCTTTGGCGATTATGCTTTTGATTGTGATACACTTTTATTCATTGCGTGTGCCACATGTCAATAATCAAGAGGGCGAAGAAATCGATTTTGACAAAGAAGTGGAAGTTTATAAAAAAGACAAGAAACAAGCTAAAATTGTGGCATTTTGGCCTGATTTCTTATCCAAAGATATTTTTGTGATTTGCACATTTATGATTCTTTTGGTGTATTTGGTGTGCTTTAATTACGGCTTTGCGATGGACCCTATCAACTTTGACCCTGCGGATAATCTCAAAACCCCAGCGCATATTTACCCCGAGTGGTATTTCCTATGGAGCTATGAGATTTTACGCGGATTTTATATGAGTGAGGCTTTGGGGCTGATTTTCTTTGGATTTGCGCAGGTGATTTTCTTTGCATTGCCATTTTTGGATAGAAGCCCTGTTGTCGCACCAGCGCACAAACGACCGCTATTTTGCGTATGGTTTTTCGTGCTAGTCATTGACTTAATCGTGCTTACCATTTTTGGCAAACTCCCACCAGAGGGCATAAATAACTATGTGGGATTCGTGGCTGCGATTGTATTTATCTTGCTAATCGTAGCCTTGCCCATCATAACTAAGAAGGAGGTGCAACAATGAGTGCGTTACGCGAATTAAAAATTTTAGCATTTGTGATTGTCGCGGTAGGTGTGCTTTACTGGGGTGTCGAGCCTTTGGCGCATTCTGTTTTTTATCCCAAAACTGCGCCTGTGGATTACGCATTTAGCGATTTAGAAAAGCTCCCAACAACGGGCGATGCGGACAATGGCAAGGTTTTGGTTACGACTTATTGTATCGCTTGTCATACATTAGCCAAAGAGGATTTCCCCGGCAAGGCGGATATTCCCGTGATGGATAAAGAAACTGCGATTGCCGCTTATGGCGTAGTCCCGCCTGATTTGTCCTATATGGGTGCGCTTTATGATGAGAATTTTTTGGCGAATCTCATCAAAGACCCTGTAAAGGCACTAAAGCTAGAGCATAAATTTGGCACGGATAAATTTTTCCCAATGCAGCCCACACCTGTGAGCGATGCGGAGCTAGGCGATATGGTGGCGTATCTAAAAAGCATAGGCGCGAAAAATTTAGAATCTCAAGCCCTTGAATCGCCCGAATACAAAGCAAAAATCGATGCTATTAGCAAAAATAGCGTGAATATCAATGAGCGAAAAAGCGAGATTAACGCGCTTAAAGAGCATTATTTGGACAAAGAGACATTCAAAGAAGCCTGTGTGCGCTGTCATAGTATGAAATACGATGATATTCTCTCAACTACGCCAAGCGAAAACATTTTGGCGTATATGGGCGCGAAAGCACCTGATTTGTCGATGATGATTCGCTCAAGGGGCGAAGAGCGATTGCATAAATTTATCAACGACCCGCAAAAAATGCTAGTCAATGCCTCTATGCCACGCGTGGGGCTAAATGAGGCTAGTCAAAAGCGCGTGGTTGCGTATATGGATAGCATTGGCGATAGCAAGAAAAGTGAGCGCACTACGATAGGATTCGTGCTGATTGGCTTTATGGCTGTGATGGCGATTTTGGCATATCTATGGAAGCGCAAAATTTGGAGCGATTTGCATTAGGATTTATGCTGTTTAAAGCGATTCGCACTTAAAGTGCGAATCTACCACCACGCCGTCATTGCTTTGGCGAATCATAGATTCGCGCAAAGCAATCCATAAAAGGACAAAAATGAACAAATACCTTGCATTGTTAATCACAACATTATGCCTACATAGCAACGAATCTATCGAATCTGCCGTAATTAAGCAAGATTCCTCAATTACCCCCCCCATAGAAGCGCGTGAATCTAAGCAAAATTTAGATTCGCCCACACAAGATTTAGCCCCACAAACAACGCTTGAAAGATATTTCGCCACAAATCCCGCATTTGACGACAAACAAAATGCCATTAGATTCGAGTTTGGCGCAAGTGTGCGAAGCAATGGCTTTGAAAATCAATACCAAGTGCTTTTCATCTACTCGCAACCAAATCGCTTTTTTCGTTTGCACGGGCGACTAAATGTAGAAGTCGGCGGATTTTTTGGCTTTTATGATAGGGGGCAAGATTTGGGTGCGCTAAATTTGGCATTCGCAGGGGTTAGCGAGGATATTTTGCTACCGCTTTTTGTGGGTGAATCAAGCGGAAATCTTTACTTTGGCGTGGGAATCGGCGCATATATTAAGACAAAGGGCGAATCGCGCGTTATCTCAAACTTCACCTTTGGCGAACGCGCATTTGTGGGGTATTTTTGGGATTGCTTTAGTGTGGAGATTTTCATCAAACATTTTTCAAACGGCACTTTGGCGACCCCAAACAAAGGGCATAATTTCTTTGGACTAACGAGCGGATATGTGTTTTAACCCATTTTACGCGGGTTTGCAATGCGATTTTTGCAATTTTTGTTTTTTAGCGCAAATTAAGCGAATCTAAAATATTCTTTATCCCTACCACTACAAAATCCACTTCGTTTTTGCTAATAACATAAGGTGGCATAAAGTAAATGCTTTGCCCTAATGGGCGCAGGATTAGCCCCTCGCGCAGTGCCAATTTGCTTACCTCAAGGCTAAATCGCCCTTTAAACTTAAACTCACCCACCACATCAAAGGCGAAAATCATTCCTTGTCGCCGTAGATTTTTCACGCAATCAAACGCCTTTAGCTCACAAAATCGCTCCCAAATGTAATCGCTCAAACCGCGATTGCGCTCCACCACATTTTCGCGCTCAAATAAGTCCATCACCGCATTCGCACAAGCGATTGCCAAAGGATTGCCCGTGTAGCTGTGTGAGTGCAAAAATGCGCGGTTTATGTCGCCTAAAAATTCGCCGTAAGTCTCATCGCTCATCACAACCACTGAGAGTGGCAAATATCCGCCCGTGATGCCTTTTGATAAGCACAAAAAATCTGGCACAAAATCACATATTTCTAACGCAAACATTTCCCCACTGCGCCCGAATCCTACGGCGATTTCATCAAAAATCACATAGATTCCCTTAGCCCTTGCTATCTCACACGCGCCTTTGACAAACTCTTTGGGATACATTCGCATATTTCCCGCACACTGCACGAGTGGCTCTAACACAAAGGCGCAGATTTCGTTTTCATCAATGATTTGGGCGAATCTTTTTAGTGCAGATTCAACCGCCTCTGCGCTTGAATCAAGTGGCAAAGGTGCTTGGATATTGCCAATTAAAATCTTTTCATAAGTAGCCTTGTAAAGCCCCACATCGCCCACGCTCAACGCCCCAATCGTCTCTCCGTGATAGGAATTTTCTAGCGATAAAAACGCGCTTTTGGAATTCCCACGCAAGATTCCCAAATGATGACTCATTTTTAGTGCCACTTCAATCGCGCTACTGCCGTTATCTGCGTAAAAAACCTTATCCAAACCCTTTGGCAATTTGCTAACTAATCGCGCAGAAAAGCGCACAATGCCCTCATAAGTGTAACCCGCGAATATGATATGCTCCACCAAATCAATTTGCTCTTTTAGTTTTTGGCTGATATATGGGTGATTATGCCCAAAGAGATTCACCCACCACGAGCTTATGCAATCAATATATTTGTTGCCATAAAAATCATACAAATACACGCCAATTCCGCGCTGCAAAGGCATTATGGGAAAATCTTCGCATTCTTTCATCTGTGAGCAAGGATGCCAAATATGCGCCAAATCCTGCGCGATTAAATTTTCTACGAATCGCTTATCCATAATCTAAAATTTCCTTAAAAATGTGCTAAAAGTATGTTACAATTTCAAAATTATACTTTAATTTTTAAGGATTGTCCTTTGATTTCGTGGATGCAAAAACATAAAAAATATTTAATCGTTACCATTTGGATTAGCACGATTGCCTTTATTGCGGCGGGTATGGTAGGCTGGGGCGCGTATAGCTTTAGTTCATCGAGTAATTCTGTGGCAAAGGTGGGCAAAATCGCCATTAGCGCGAATGATTTAAATTTAGAATACAGCAATTTGATTCGCCGTTATGAGCAAAGCACGGGCGCAACGCTTGATATTGAACAAGCAAAGGCGTTAGGCTTTGAAAATGTCGCCTTGCAAATGCTAATAAATAAGGCGTTGTTAGAGAATTTCGCGCTAGATAGCGGGATTCGCATTAGTGATGAGGAAGTTTCGCGCGAGATTAGCAATATTAGCGACTTTAAAAAAGATGGCGTTTTTGATAGTGCGCTGTATAAAGAAATTCTCCGTGCGAATCGCCTAAAGCCCCTTGATTTTGAGGAGAAAACGCGCAGAGATTTGCTAATCCAGCGAATCTTAGAACTTTTTCCCGCGATTGTAACGCCACTAGAGAGGGAAGTGCTTAGCGTAGCGATGAATCTCCAAGACAGATTATCGGTGCAGATTTTGGGCGCAAATGATGTGCGCGTGAATATCGATGAGGCGGATTTAAAGAAATTTTATGATGAAAATAAAGACAATTATAAGAGCAAAAAAAGCTTTGAAATCGAGCTTATAAGCCATAAAATTAGCGAAGTTGTGGGAAGCGATGAGGAGCTAAAAAAATACTTTGATGATAATTTGCAAAACTACACCAAAGACGGCGTCCGCGCGGAATTTGCAAAAGTCAAAGACAAAGTCAAAAGCGACTTTATGGAGTGGAAAGCAAAGCGCAACGCACTTGAATCTAGCATCGCTTTGCGTGATTCTAAAATCAAAGGCGAGATTTTGACAATAGATGAAGATTCGCACCCTGCGCTTGTAAATGCGCTATCACAGGCTAAATCCAAAACACGAATCGAGCCTATTTTAGACAATGGCGTGTATTTTGTCGCAAAAATCATCAAAGAAATGCCACAAGCAATCCAAGACTTTAGCAAAGTAAAAGCGCAGGTGCGGAAAGATTACGCGCCACAAGCATTGCGAAACGCGCTTATTACAGAGGCAAAAAAACGGCAAAATTTCTTTTATGGGAGCGACATTGGCTTTTTTGGCTTTGGGACAAATAAGCTTATCCTTTCGCTAAATGCACTTGAAACGCAACAAGCATTGCAAGAAATCTTTAGCTCTAGCAATAAAAGCGGATTCGTCCTACTTGGCAATAAGGTGCTTTTGTATAATGTTTTGGAACAAAAAATGCTAGAAAATAGCACAAATTTGCAAGTTTATAATGAGTTTAAATCGCGAATCTTAGAGCAAAGCGTGTTTGATTTTCTTGGCAAACGATATAAGATTATAAACAATTTTAGGCAAGGGGACACAATATAATGGAGCAGATAATTCTTGGCATTGACATTGGTAGCTCAAAGATATGCTCTCTAATCGCCGACATTCAGGGCGGAGTGCCACGAATCTTAAGCGTGGGAATCGCCCCATCACGCGGGATTCAAAAAGGCACGATAAAATCTATTGATTCGGCATCAAAAGCGTTAAAAGAATCGTTAGATGAAGCCAAGCGAATGGCTGGAGTGGATATAAACAAAGCATATATCGCGCTTTCTGGCAACTGCGCTAGGAGCGAAAATATCAACGAAGTGATGAATCTAACTTCAAATAATTGCGAAATAGGCACAAAAGAAATCAATCGCATTATGCAACAAGCCGATTGGAAAGCACGGCACGAGATTATCCCTAGCAATTTTGAGTTAGTGCATATTTTACCTTATGCTTTTAAACTTGATAACCGCGATTTTATTGATGACCCATTTGGTATGATAGGCTCACAGCTGGAAATGTCGGCGCGAGTGGTTTATGTGCATAAATCAGATTTATTAAACCTTAAAAAAGTCGTCCAAAATGCGGGAGTGGAAGTCATCGGCATTGTTTTAAACGCCTATGCGAGTTCGATTGCAGTGCTTACCGATGATGAAAAAGAATTAGGCGTTTGTTGCATTGATATAGGTAGCGGTAGTTGTAACTTTATGATTCATCGTGGCAATTCTCTGCAATATGAGGACTTTTTAGAAGCTGGTTCGTGGAATATCACAAATGACATTGCCACCGTGCTTAGCACGACTATGGAAACCGCTGAGCTTATCAAAAAAGATTTTGCAAAACTAAGTGCTTTAACAGACGAGGAAAAGGAACAAACGCTAGAGGAAGTCCCCACGCGCAACGGCGAAACGCGCGTTGTGCCGTATGAAATTTTGCATAGCATAGTCTTTAGCAGAGGCTTTGATATGTTACAGCGAATCGAGCAGTCCATAGAAAAAAGTGGGCTTAAAGGCGCACTTGGCGCAGGTGTCGTTATCACAGGCGGTATGTCGTATATAAAAGGGCTTAGGAATTTGGCAAAAGAAGTCTTTGCAAATCATTCGATTCGCATTGCTGAGCCAAAGGAAATCAACGAAACTTTTGAGATTTTAAAGAAAAAGGGATTGCCTTATGCGTGTTTTAGCACTGCGATTGGGCTTATCTTGTATGCGTCTGGTGGATTCACAAACTACGAGTTAGATTCGAATCGCAAAATGAAATATAGACAAAAAAATCCCACTCTTAAAGGAGCGAATCTATCCGATATAGACAAGAAAGAGGATTTAAGCGATATACGGCATAAAAAAGAAGACGAGGAGCGCGAATCGCCAATCGTCCTAAAGCAAAAAAGCCTAATTGATAAATTTTTAGATTGGCTTAAAAATCTATTTTAAGGAGACACAAGTGGAAATCAATATCGAAGAGGTGCATAACACAAGCGAAGTTAGGATTAGCGTAGTGGGTGTAGGTGGCGGTGGCTGTAACACGATAAATCATATCATAAAGCACGGCGTCCATAGCGCAATCAAACTCATTTCGCTAAACACAGACGCAAAGGCGTTGCAAACAATAACTGCGCATAGCAAGATTCAGCTAGGCGAAAAGACTACACGCGGATTTGGCGCAGGTATGGACCCTGAAATCGGCAGAAAAAGCGCGGAAGAAAGCATTGAGCAAATCAAAGATGAATTAAGGGGTTCAAATATCGTGCTAATCGCCACAGGGCTTGGCGGAGGCACAGGCACAGGCGCATCGCCCGTAGTGGCGAGGGCTGCTAAAGAAATCGGTGCGCTAACTATTGCGGTGGTTACAAAGCCATTTGGCTATGAAGGCAAAGTGCGTGAGAGATTCGCCGAAGAGGGCTTAAAAGAGCTTAAAAAAGAAGTGGATACATTTATCGTAATCCCCAATGAAAAATTGCTATCTATCATCGACAAATCGCTAGGAATGAGGGATAGCCTAAAAGTCGTAGATGATGTTATGGCTCAAGCAGTGCGTGGAATCGCATCTTTTATATTAGATGAATCTGGTGAGGGGCTAAATATCGACTTTGCAGATTTAAATACCGTAATGTCATTTAAAGGGCTAGGACTTATTGGCATTGGCGAAAAAAATGGCGAAGATTCAGCCGTAGAGGCGGTAAAAGAAGCAATTGAATCGCCACTCTTTGATAATGTCAGCATTAAAGGCGCGAAAGGCGCGATT
>JBNMJF010000065.1:0-8343 GCA_050873665.1 Helicobacteraceae bacterium | reverse complement strand
GACAGCGATAATCCGCACATACACAGCAAAAACACCCAAAAGACACACTTTGGCTACTTTGACGTTGATAAAAATTCTCTCAATCCAAACTCACCGCTTAATCCTTGGGCTTTTATCCGCGTTTGCAACGAGGCTATCACGCTTAGGGCTTGTTTGGAGAGCATACTTCCTGCCATTCAGCGCGGGATTATCGCTTATAATGACTGCACGGACGGCAGCGAGGAAATCATCTTAGATTTTTGTGCGAAATATCCTACTTTTATCCCCGCGAAATATCCCCACCATATTGAGATTCATAACCCACAGCGTGAGGAAAATAAGCTATTTAATTACTATAATTTCGCCCTATCTCACATTCCTAAAAAGCAGTGGCTTATTAAAATCGACTGCGACCATATTTATGATGCGAAAAAGTTGTATAAGAGTTTTTATTTGCCGAAAAAGCATTATGAAAAGCTCGTGCAGTCAAGGATTGATATATTTGTAAAAAATAATCAAGTATTTGTCAGTAAAGCAAAAGGCGATGGCAATTTTATTTGTGATGGCAAGGATTATTTTATGTTGTATAACAAAGGACTGCGATTCAATGTGTGGTTTCCCGACAAAGAAAAGCAATCATTTTATGAAGTTTTATATTATAAAACAGCAAGGCTTAGCTATATTAGCGAACCGACAAATTACCACTTTCCGCTTATCAAAAATTCTCGCGCTAGTGGCAATGATAGCGCAATCAAAAATGCTTTTAGCCTAGATGAGATTCGCCAAAGTCCGCTTGTAGGCACACGAATCGACCCTGCGTTATTAGATAAAGATAAAATCTTAGCGATTTATGATAGCTTTGATTGGAGCAAAGCGAGTTACAAAAAGCCTTAAAGCGTGGTGATTCGCCTAAAACCGCTCTATCTCATTATACAAACTATCACGCAGGACAGGGGCGAATCCAGCGTCCTTAATCTGCGCGATTAGCAGCTCTTTGCTAACGCCATTTTTGCTATTTGCCCCAGCCGCGCTTTGGATATTTTCTCTCTCAATCGTGCCGTCAATATCATTTGCGCCAAATTCCTGCGCGACAAGAGCGAGATTCAACCCCAAAGTCGCCCAATATGCCTTGATATTGGGGACATTTGGCAGTAGGATTCGGCTAATGGCGATGGTTTTTAGCACCTCAATACCGCTTGGAAAATCCGTGATATTTAGGTAATTGTTTTGCTTTTGGTAAAGCAACGGAATAAAAGCGTTAAACCCACCCGCAAATTTGCCTTTTGGCGATAAATCGTGGAGTTTGCCACTCGCTTCGTCAATAGACGCTTTAGTCTTATTTCCTCGCTCGTGGCTACACAACCCCGATTTCTCGCTCAAAATGCTAGAATTTGCATTTTGATTTGTCGAATCTGCATTAGATTTTGCGCTTTTCAAACTCTCATCTTGCAACGCGCGAATAGCCAAAATATGCTCGATTCGGTGCGCTTTTGATTCTATATGCCCAAAGAGCATTGTCGCATTGCTTTTAAAGCCCATTTTGTGCCATAGCGCGTGGATTTTTAGCCAATTTTCCGCACTCACTTTGCCCTTGCAAACCTTAGCGCGAATCTCGCTATTAAAAATCTCCGCTCCGCCCCCGGGCATCGAATCCACGCCAAAATCCGCCATATCACGCAAAATCTCCTCATAGCTTTTCCCAAACTTGCGGTGCAAAAAATCCACCTCCGCCGCCGTTAGAGCCTTTATGTGAATGTCGCTAAACCGCGCCTTTATCGTGCGAAAAATGTCAAAATACCACGCGTAATCATAGTTTGGATTATGTGCGCTGACTATGTGAAACTCCCGCGCACCGCGACTATACGCGCTCTGCACGGAGGCTAAAATCTCATCTTTTGTCATCTCATAAGGGTTTGGATTCTTGCGGTGTGCGCTAAAAGCGCAAAATTTACAAATATCAGCGCAAATGTTGCTGGGATTTATGTGGCGATTTAGATTAAAATACACTTTGTTTTCGTGCTTTTCTTTGCGAATCGAATCCGCCATTTCGCCCAATTCAAACAAATCATAATCATAAAGTTGCACCAAATTTTCCGTGCTTAAATCGCTTAAATCAATCATTGCGCATTCCTAAAAATTATAAATAAAGCGCGAATTTTAGCATAAAAAGATAAATTTAGGTATGGGTTGGGTTGCTTTGCGCGAATCGGCGAATCGCTACTACCGCGTCATACTGAGCGCGATAGCGCGAAGTATCCATTTTGGCGATTCGTGAATCACGCGTGATTCGCTCACTTTAGGCGAATCTAATGTATTATTTTATCGATTCGCTTTTGGGTCATTGATTCATTATTTTTTTAGATTCGTGTGATTTGGATACTTCGGCGACTTTGTCGCCCCAGTATGACGAGTTTTTATCTTTTTGGATTGCCACGCCTTGCCAAAGGCAAGTCTCGCAATGACGGAATATTGCAGATTCGTGCTAGATTCGTAGCTGATTCGTGCAACGAATCGCAATCGAAGTAATGGCGGTGGTGCTTTGCGTTATTTTGGCGCGAAATGAGCGAAATAGGACTTGGGTGTCCATTGAGCGAAATTTTGTCGCCGAAACAACGCAAATGATTACCCCAGAACAAATTGTCCTACCCAAGCACCTTTAATATTTCCTCACCCTTTAGCCACTTTTTATTCGTATTACTACTATACTCAAAGTCCGCTTCCACAGGCACTCCACGCTCTCCAAGTGCCGTGATTTCGTAATCAATGGGCTTATTAAAATTGATTGTAGGCTTTAGCAAGTAAAAATCATCAAATTCCACGCACAGCCTCGCGTCATCGCGGGGAATCATCACTTCATTTAGCTTTTCTCCCGCGCGAATCCCCGTGATTTTATGTGGGATTTTGGGCGCAAGGGCATTTGCCAAATCTACAATCTTTATGCTAGGGATTTTGGGGATAAAAATCTCCCCGCCCTGCATTCGATGAAGCGATTTTATGACAAAATCCACGCCCGAATCTAGCGTGATAAAAAAGCGCGTCATTTTCTCATCGGTGATAGGAATAGCACTCGCGCCCTCCGCGATTAGCCGTTTAAAAAACGGCACGACACTACCGCGTGAGCCTACGACATTGCCATAGCGCACCACGCTAAATTTGGACGCCAAAACCCCCTTGATATTATTCGCGCTCACAAAGAGCTTGTCCGAGCAGAGCTTAGTCGCGCCGTAGAGATTGATGGGATTAGCGGCTTTATCGGTGGATAGCGCGATGATTTTAGCGACCCTATTTTCCAAACACGCCTCTATGACATTACTTGCGCCGTTGATATTAGTCTTTATGCACTCTAGCGGGTTGTATTCGGCAATCGGCACTTGTTTTAGCGCGGCAGCGTGAATGCAAATATCCACGCCATTTAGCGCGGTTTTAAGGCGCGAAAAGTCTCTCACATCGCCGATAAAAAAGCGCATTTTTTGCGCATCAAAATCCTTTGCAAACACCTGCGCCATCTCAAATTGCTTTAGTTCATCGCGACTATAGTTGTAAAATCTAATATTTCAAATGCGAAATTATAGCGAAAATTTAATATTTTTTTTGATGGAATCTAAATGCGATTCGTCGCATTTATTTAAGCTAAATTTCAACTTGTTGCCACTTTGATATATGAATAAACGCAATATGATAATGGGCGATACAGTGCTTATCACACATATCATCGTTATGGCGTTTTGGAAGTTTTTCATCAAACTTACAATATTTGTCTTTGCAATACCTATCGGCATTATATACATTTGGTATCGCACTAAAGATAATGCGTAAAAGATTATTTTTAGATTCGCGTAGTGGCGAGACAAAGATTCATCATTGCGAGTGAGTGAAACGAGCGAAGCAATCTATTTTTGTTTTGTGGATACTTCGCTACGCTTGGTATGACGGAAAATTTTTGGATTGCTTCGCCTTGCCTAAAGGCAAGGATTCGCAATGACGAATCGCAGTGGATTGTTTCCGATTTTCTACGAAAATCTGTGCAATGGCACAAATTCACTCGCACAAATTCTCATCTAACTCACAAGCTTTTTTTTGGTAAATTTCTGATATTTTTTCATCGATTTCTACGCCTATGCCGTCTTTATAAAATTGCGCCACACTTTTGCAATCTAGGGCATTTTGCTTGTTGCAGGACTCGATATAATATTGACGCGCTTCCCTAAATAGCAACTTAGCGCGAATCTCACCCACACTCACACCATAGCCATATAGATAGGAAATGCCGAGATTTAGGCAACCCTCCGCGTTTCTCATCTCACACGCACGGCTAAAGTAGCTATTGGCGTCAGTGTAATTCTCCACCTTTGCGTAAATCACGCCCAAATTCACGCACCCCACGCCATATCGCAAATCACACGCCTTTTTGTAATAGGCAATCGCGCTTTTTAGATTCACGCTCACACCAAATCCACCCTCATAGATATAGCCCAGCACACCGCAGGATTTCGCGCCCTTATTATTGCACGAATCTTTCAAATATCTTATAGTTTGCGCACAGGATTTGGAATCGCCACTTTGGCAATCCTCTAGCGTCAAATGATTGTTTTGAGCCACCATTTGCAGTGCCAAGCCAAGCGTTAGCTTAATAGCAGTGGCAATAAACGCCGATTCAAATCCCATAATCGCGCTTAAATCCTAATGTAACGCAGTGTTTAGCTCAATCTTTACTTTGCTACGAAACGCCGTCATCGCCCCACTTTTGGAATCCTGCCTAAAGTGAATGCCGTTTTTGCCCGACAACTCGCGCCCTTTGTAAAGGCAATCCTCTTTGATTTCAAAGTCTGCGTTTATCTCACGGATTTTTTGCGCCTCTTCAGTGGAAATGTAAAAGATTGTCCCAGCCAAAACGGCGATTCCCCCATCGACTACGCAGCCATCGCCTAGGCTAATGCCTGTGGAGCTATTCACGCCAAGTAGGCAGTTTTTGCCGATGCTGATAGGATTCGCGTTGCCACCGCTTAAAACGCCCAAAATACTCGCACCACCGCCGACATCTGTGCCTTCATCTACAATCACGCTTGAGCTGATTCGCCCTTCATTCATACATTTGCCGACCACTCCAGCGTTGAAATTCACATAACTAGCACCGGGCATTTGCGTATATCCACCGCTTCCCAAATACGCGCCAAAGCGGGTTTTCGCCGAATCAAGTAGGCGAATATTATCATATTGCGGGATTACCTGCATTAAATAGCGCGGGAATTTATCCACAAAGTCGATTCGCGGGAACTTTCCAGCTAATTTTAGCTCGATTTCATTTTGGCGCAAATATTCTAACTGATAGGGCGTATTGCCACTCCACGCGATATTTTCAAGCAATCCAAAAATCCCGTCCAAATTTAGTGAGCGCAACTTCGCTTTCCCCAAAGATAGCGCAAGTAGCTTCATATAGCTAGATTCCACGCTCTCGCACTTCGCGTCATCATAAAGCACCACGAATCTAAAAGGCGACTTGCAACAATCCAAATTAGGCATTTTTTGCAAGTTTAATAGCACTTGGATATTTTTATGCGAATTTTTATCCGCCAAAGCCTCCGCTAAAAACGGCGCAAAAATCTCTAACGCGCTATTCACAATGCTTGAATCCACGCGATAAATGGCTTCGCTTTCATTTTTGGCAATAAGATTTTGTGGGAATTTTTCTAATGCACTGCAAAGCACCGCGTAAGAGCCTAAATTCTCACACTTACCGCTTGAATCACGCCAATTTAACACAGGATAAGTTGCTTGTAAAACTACACTTTTGGAATCCGCACACGAGTTGCTTTCGCAATTTTCGCTAGATTCTGCACCAAATTTTTCGCCTAAATCCACCCTAGCGATTCCAAATCCAAGCGGTGCTTTAAACCGCGCTCCCTCGCTCTCTACGAACTTCTTAAACTCTTCTTTTGTCATTTTTTACTCCTTAAATTTTAAAGTTTAATTTTTCAAAATCGCGTTTGCCTTTTCGATGAATCGGCAAGGTTTATAGCTCATTTTTGCCTTGCGTAAGCCTTCAATCCCCAAATCCTCCTCGCGATTGACAAAGCGCAAATGCGCAAAGTCATTTTTCAAAAACTGCTGATTGATTGCCTGAAAAATGCCCTCATAAAAGGTGTTGCCCTTTTCGATATGAATGACAACCGAATCCTCGTTGATTTGCTCCGCCAAAGAAAAAGCCGCGATTTTGCCATCAATGCGGATAATCGCACCTTTCATATCAAGGGCGGAAAAATTCCGCAAACTCGCCTCAATGCCAAGCATTTCGTTACGCAAACCCTCGCTTTTATCGCTATTTTCAAACCACGCTTTGTAAGCCTCCAAAACCTCCATTGCGTTGCCCGAATCCACTCGCTCATAGCTAAAATCCGCATAAAGTTTTAAAAAGCGATTTAGGTGATTTTTTTTCTTATGCAGAGTGCGTCCGCTAAGCGTGATTAACTCATCAATGTTGTAAATATAGTCGAATCGGTTCCGATTCGGGGCAATTTCAAAGCTATTTGGAAAAAGCGATTGAAGTTCATTTTGCTGATAGGATTCAAGGCTACGAAGCGAAAATGGCATTTGATTATCCAAAAAATATTCTTTCATTCTCTCAATCGCCACCTTGCGATTCCCGCGCCCCAGCGGATAAAAGATAAATGGATAAGGTTCGTTTGTAAATTTCGTCCAAACAACAAGGCAATCATCGATAAGCGCGTAGCGAATGGTGCGCGAAAAATGCCAAATGTAGAGATTGCCAAAGAGCATATCACTAGCTTCAATGCGCTGTGCGCGGAAAAAATCATTGATAATGTCCTTTGCGCCAATGTCAATGTCGAAAAATTGCAAGTGGGATTCCTTAAAAAATTCGCTCCAAAGCGATAAAATTTCATAAAAAAGCGCAATTATACTTTAAAAAAATCAAATTTTGATTAAGCGCATTAAGATTTGGAGTGCGAAGTTGTAAAAATTTGGATTGCCACGATTCGGCGTTGCCGAATCTCGCAATGACGGGGTTGGGATTTGTCATACTGAGCGCGATAGCTCGAAGTATCCAAATAATCATAAATACCAATGCAATGGTGGCAATAAAAGATAAACCTATATTCTAATGCCTTTTGCCCTCTTCTAAGCTACAAAAGCCAAAGTTTTGCACACAGCCGATTTGATTGCGTCCGCCCTCTTTTGCCTTGTATAAGCCCTCATCGGCGCGTTTTAGCAAGTCGATATAATTTTGCGTGGTAGCGTCCCTTTGCGCCACGCCAAGCGAAATGCTCCCGTCCCACACATCACTTGCGAATTTTATGTGAATGAGCGCGATTTGTTTGCGGATATGCTCGGCGAGTTGCATTATGTAGGCAAGATTCGTATTATTTGACAGCACGACAAATTCATCGCCACCAAGCCTACACACAAAGTCATCATTCCGCACCGAATCGCGAATCCTAGTCGCCACCGTGGTAAGCACCTTATCCCCGCATTCGTGTCCTTGCGTGTCGTTTATGTGCTTGAATTTATCCACATCAATCATTATGCAAGTAAGCGTGATTCGCTCATCAAAGGGCTTTTTCCATTCATTTTGCAAGTAAGCCACCGCCGCACGGCGATTGCCAAGCCCTGTGAGCGTGTCTGTCAAAGCCATCGCTTTTAGCGTGTCATTCACGCGTTGCAACTGCTGGGTGCGCTGTTGCACTTGCTCATTTAGTGAGCGGTTTAGGCTCATAAGTTTGTGGTTCATATTTGTGGTGCGCGTAAAAAGCTGATTGATTGCATAAAGCAAAGGCGCGACCGTCTCATCTACGACATCTTGCACGGCGTCAAAGGCTTCTTTTGGGGTTTTGCCCTCTTGGATATTTTTGATTTGCTTTGCCATAATCTTATCTGTGCCTAAAATATGCACGGTAATCCAATTCGCAAGGAGATGAAAGAGAAACTCCGTGCCAATTAGCTTATTTTTCACGCCCTCATAAAGTTTTGTCGCCTCTTGGAGAAACATTGCGTGGGCGTGTTTGTGGGCGTCCTGATGGCGCGAATCAACTTTATACTCCGCCATATAGACTTCCTCATCGCCAAAATGCACTTTGGCGTAAAGGGCTAGATTTTCAAAGTATTTATCCAAAACCTCAGGGGCGAGTTCCTCTTTAGAATAAATGCTCTCGCCTAGCTTATTTATCATATCCACGAGCATTTTATGTTGCTCATCGACTGTGTCAATATTTGTTACAAATGCCTTGTTCCACTTAAAGGTTAGCAAACACCACCTCGCACATTCAAAAAATAAATCCGCATTATATCAAAAATAATTTACATTAAGTTTAATATGCACGGCAATTTTCTAGCAATTTTCGAGCCATTTTG